>NZ_JBIVNJ010000035.1:0-89986 GCF_044753585.1 Streptomyces sp. NPDC088354
AACCAACAGCAACGGCTCCAACTTCGGACCCCGCCGAGGCACCGACACACCACCAGAAGTACTCATCAAAAATCTAACGACGGACTACCGGCGCAACCACTAGTGTCGTGCGCCAGGGAGCGGTCGGCAAGGGCGTGGCGGCCCGGCTCGCCCCGTTCGGCTGCCGTGTGGTCCGGCTGGCACGCACCGCGCGCGACACCGAGGACGGCCAAGTGCACGGGTTGGCGGACCTGCCCGGGCTGCTCCCCTCCGCCGACGCAGTCGTGCTATGCGCGCCGCTGACGGACGAGACCCGCGACCTGATGGACACCTCCCGCCTCGCCCTGATGAAGGACCGTGCCGTCCTGGTCAACGTGGCCAGGGGGGAGCTCGTCGACACACAGGCGCTGGTGCGGGAGGCCGGGCGCGGGCGGCTGCGCGCAGCGCTGGACGTGACCGCGCCCGAGCCGCTGCCCAGCGGTCACCCGCTGTGGCACCAGCCCGGCATCCTGATCACGCCGCACGTCGGGGCCTTCACCGACGCCTTCATCCCTGCGTCCCTCGCCTTCATCACGCAGCAGCTGCACCGCTACGCGCAGGGCGAGACGTTGGTGAACGTCCTGCCCCTGATGGCCGCCGCGCACTGATTCCCAATGGTGTTTCAAGCGGTGCGATGACCGGTGCGGTCGGCATGTTGCCGCTTCGGCAGGTGGGTGGGGACGGTGACGTAGGCGACCTGGTGGAGGTCGTGGTCGATCACGTCGGCGAAGTCGGCGAGTTCGTCGTCCCACCGGTTCAGAATCTTCGCAGCCCGGCGCAGGCCTCCATGCCGTGGCCCGTCGTGTGCAGGGCGCGGGCGGTGGCCGCGTCGCGGTCGGGGAAGTAGGCGAGGGTGCGCAGGGCCACCGGCGACAGGCCCGCGGCCCGCTTGTAGCGGTAGTTGGCCCGGCCGGCGTCGATGGTGGTGGCGCCGAGGTCGGCCGCCAGCTCCACCGAGGCGAGCATCAGGCCGGTGTAGGTGTGCAGGGTGCGCAGCCGCGGGTAGTCGATGCCGGCGGCCCACAGGTTCAGGACGTCGCGGTAGTGGAAGCACAGGAAGCCGCCGACGAGGGCGTCGTCGTGTTCGGCGGCCAGGAGCATCGCGCCGGGGATGTCGGCGACCGCGGCGAAGATGTCGGCGCCGTACAGGCATCTGCGTGGTGCCTGAGCACCAGGGCCGAGGGCTGGGCAAGCGGATCATGGCGGAACTGCGTCTTGGGCGGAGCGTGCCCTCGCCAGTTCGTTCTCGGCCCGCGCCACCCACCGCTTGGCACGGGCAACCTCGCGTCCACGCTCTTCGTCGAAGCTGAACGGGCCGAGTACGGGCCTGGGTCCGTGGCCGGCCTCGAAGAGCCGGAGCCTTTCGCGCATCGCCTCGATCTGCTCGCGTTTGGTGGCCTTCTCGCCCGCCAGACGATCTTGAGCAGCCTGCAGTCGGGCTTCGGCGACAGCCACCGGGTCCACTCCCACCGGGCGGGTGCCGACCGTGTTGTCCCCGCGCCGGGTGCGCTCGAGGAATTCCTCGTGTTTGGCTGCGATCGCTCCGACGTCGAGTCCGCGGGCGGTCTCCTCGGCGAGTACCTCTACCAAAGCCCTGCGCAGTCGGCGCTCGCGGTCCTGTCGGCCTCGGAGTTGCTGTGGTGTCCCGGCGTCTTTCGCTCGGGTTGTGAAGGCGGCGTCCTCGGCCTCATCAGCAGCGGCGGCCTCGGCAGTGATCGTGGAGACCTGTTCCTGCAGCCATTCGCGGCGGCAGGATGCATACCGGGATGCGTTTGCCGCGATCTTGGTGCCGTCGATGGCTATCGTGCCCAGCCGTCCCAGCCCGGCTTGGCGCACACCAGCAGGACTTGCGTGAACAGATCCCTCACCGAGTCCTGGTGCAACTGCCGGAAGCGGGCTATGACGGTGTGGTCGGGGACCTGCAGCCCGCAGATAACGCGCATGGCCACGTCGGTGCGGCACAGCCGCTCGATCTGACGGGACGACCGCACCCCGTCCGCATAGGCGTAGATCAAGAGTGCGAGCATCATCCGCGGGTCGTAAGCCCGGCGCCCTGTCCCGCCAAGCGCGTACCGGGACTCGATCCTGGTCAGGTCCAGGGTGGTCCACGACCTCCAGCAGGATCCAGACGACACGGTCTTGGGGCAACCACTCCCGCGTGTCCACAGGGAGCAGGCACTGTTGGTCGCGGTCGACCCGACGGAAGCCCTTGGCCATGGAGTCATCCAACAGTTCCAGCGGTGCGAACTCCAAAACGCAACAGGCTCACCGCCGAACTGGCCATCCTCAAACTCCGCAACGGCAGTTGCTTCCCGCACTGGCTCCTCGAACGCCGCCGCAGGGCCGAACAGGCCCTGATCTCAGCGGTCGCCACTGCCTACCTGCTCGGCGTGTCCACCCGCAGGGTCGAGAAACTCGCCGAGTCCCTCGGTGTCACCCAGCTGTCGAAGTCCCAGGTCAGCGCAATGGCCAAGCATCTGGACGAGCAGGTGGCAGCGTTTCGTAACCGGCCGCTGGACGCCGGACCGCATGCATTTGTCTGGGTGGACGCGCTGACCCAGAAGGTCCGCGAAGGCGGCCGCATCGTCAACGTTCACGCGCTGATCGCGGTCGCTGTCAACGCCGACGGACACCGCGAAATCCTCGGCCTGGACGCCGCCACCGCCGAGGACGGCGCCGGCCGGCTGGCGTCACCGGCACCCCGGCGCGCGGATCCGGTCCGGCACTCTGGCCCAGTGCCCCACGGCGGACGAGCACGCATGACAGCTCGCGCCGCCGATAGCTTGCGACGTCGGCCGCGTGGCACCCCGCACGGTCTCCCGCATGACAAGCTGTGCTTCCCACTGCCCAAGTCCAGGAGGTCACCATGACTGCAGCGTCTCCATCGCAAGAAGGTTCCGAGCCGGCCAACACCGAGCGCCCCGCCCTGGCGCCCGACGAGGACGGCCAGTATGACCTGAAGGCCAAGTTTCGGGAGGCCCTGGCGCGCAAACGCGGCATGCAAGCAGAGGCCACGGCCCTCGCTGCGAACACCGACGCGTCGAAGGCCCGCGGCGCGCACGGCCCGGCTGCCAGCCAGCGGTCGTTCCGACGCAAAAGCGGCGGCTGATAGGTCGTTCTCGGTGGCGTTACAGCCACCGGATCTTCACCAGCGCGCCCACCACCTGAGTCCACCCGGCGATGGGGGCTGCGTACCCCTGCTGGTTGCGGGTCAGGTGCCGGTGTCACTGCTGGTGCCGTCGTCGGGCATGGCGAGCGCTGCTGTGTGAGTGCGGATGCGGCGGTACTTCTGCTCGGTGGTGTGCCCGTCCCACTGGGCCCACGGTCGCCGGGCTGGAACCGGCTGGACGTGGTCGAACCGAGACAGGTCGCCGGGCGCGATGTGCCAGCAGAACTGCCAGCCCCCGGCGCGCAGGAACAGTACGTACCAGCCGTCGCCAACGTCAGGCGGCGCGGGCGCGACGACGCTGGGTGAAGCTGCCAGCCATGCGGCGAGGTGTGCGCGTTCGCGGTAGGCGGCGAGGTGTGCGCCTCGAGTGACCCGGCAGCGCTCATGTGGATGGTCCGTTGTCGACGAACGGTACCGTCGCGAGCTTGCGGGGACGGTCAGGTGCGATCACCCGCGCGGTGCTCGGCCTCTCCCAATCCGACAACGCGCCACCTCCTGTGCACCGGGGAGGAATCCACGCCACACCGGCGGGACGGCACTGGATGTCCGCAGGCACAGGACGCCGTTCGTGGCCGACGGCGGGGTGCGGACGCGCGGCGGCACGTGGAAGCGGCGAAGGCGCCGGCCCGGAACGCACCCGCAGTACCGTGACCGGCCGGTCGTACGACGACGGGGGAACCGGCGTGAGCGCAGCGCCGCTGCCGCCTGTGGGACCACGACGACCTGCGCAGCGTGTCTGGCAACCACTGACTGAAGGGCCGAGCTCTTGAGTGCGATCCGGTTCCGTTTCTCCCGCCGCCCGGATCAGGGGGATCCGTGCGGGTTCGACCTGGGTGACATCGTCGTCACGGGGGACTCCGGTACCGTGGCCTCCCATGGCCACTCCCCGGACCAGGGGATGATGATCCACCTGGCGCTGTCGCTCCTGCTGGATCAGTTGGCCGTCCTGCGGAGCACCGGCAAGCAGGTGACCTTCGTCGGAACCGACTCGTCGTTCACGATCCGGTTCAGGCCGACACGTAGGGGAATCGCGATCTCCAGCGGAAACACACCCATCGGCACGACCCGGTCGGAAAAACTCTTCGCCGAGGTCCTGCGGGCGGCCGAGGAGTTCGCCGGTGCGGAACTGCACCGCCTCCCGGACGACGACGCGGGCGGATCGGATCTCGCGGCGTCCCTGCGTCGGTTCCGCACCGTCGTTCCTTGACGTCGCCCGATGTCCCGTCCGTCCCGCCCCGGGTGACGTGAAGGTCACTACGGCACGTCGGGCCACCCCCGCTCCGGGAGTGGGGCGGCGAGGTGCCAGCCGCTCGTGAGGAGCGTGTCGACGGCCGTTACTGCCGTGCGCAGGCGGTCCTCGTGCGGGCCGGTCAGCAGCACGTGCGGGAGGGCCCTGCGGGTCAGTTCCTCGTGGAAGCGGGTCGTCATCCAGGTGCGGACGTGCTCGCCGTCGCGCAGGCCGTCGTCCTCGAAGGGGACGCCCGCGTCGTCCGTAAGGAGCCAGAGGTGGTGGCGGGCGCGGGCCGCGATGGATTCGACCTGGGGGTTGCGGGTGCCCATGTAGCGCTCGTGCCAGATCGTCGTGGCCAGGGGGTCCGTGTCGCAGAACAGAATCGGGGAGCCGGCGCGTGCTGCCGCGTTCTCGTCCGCGAGTTGGTGTTCGGCGATCACCCCGAAGTCGGGCGAGGTCCACGTGACTTCGTCGAATGTGGCCTCCGGGCGGACCGCCAGGAGCTCTGCGTACTTCTCCTCGCTGTACGTGCGCCCGTACTCCCGCACCCACCGCGTCGCCGCCCACACCCCGCCCCGCGCCCGGTAGTGCTCCGCCAGCGCCTCCGCCATCGTCGTCGTGCCCGTCGACTCCGCCCCCACCACGACCACCCTGCGGGTCAGCCCAGCCCGCACCGGGGCCGCCAAGTACGGCCAGCAGCCCACGGGGTCCCTGCGGACGGCCGTGCCCGAGACCGGATAGGTCGTGCGGGCGACATCCACCGTCACCGCCGTCGCGCCGAAGCGGCGGCCGAGCTCCTCGCCGTACGGCTCCGAGGTGAAAACGGCGTCCACCGGGTCGGGTACCGCCGCCCGGAAGATGGCCATGTGGGCGTCCCACACCGCGGGGTCGGTGACGTCGACGGGGATGTCGTCGACCGCACCCACGACCTCGATGCCCACCTCCGGGTGCTCCTCGCGCATCCACGCCACCCGGTCCGCGAGCGGGATCGACTCCACCGCGGAGGCGCACACCAGCACCGTGAGCCGGCGGCATCGCGCGGCGGCGGTGCGGACCAGGTGGTGGTGGCCCGCGTGCGGCGGGTAGAACTTGCCCAGCACCAGCCCGTGGTCGAACTCGCTCATGCCAGCGCCTCCTTACGGGCAGCCCCGGCCTCGCTCAGCCACGCGCGCAGTCCGACCGCGCACAGCAGCAGGAAGCCCGCGTAGAGCAGCGAGGTGAGGTAGAGGCCCTTGTACGCGTACAGCGGGATGTAGACGACGTCCGCGGCGATCCACAGGTACCAGGACTCGATCTTCTTCCGGCACTGGCCGTACGTCGCGGCCAGCGACAGCGCGGTCGTCAGCGCGTCCCAGAACGGCACCGTGGAATCCGTGGCCCGGTCGAGGAGGAGGGTCAGGAGGGCGGTGGCGAGCACCGTCACGGTGGCCAGGATGCGCCAGGTGCGGGCGTCCGTGCGGCTGACGGCGAGATGCCCCGATGCCCCGGCGATCCAGGACCACCATCCGTACACCGCCAGTGCCACGTAGACGACCTGGAGGCCCGCGTCCGCGTACAGGCCGGCGCCCGCGAAGAGCAGGATGAAGAAGAGGTTGTTCGCGATGCCGATCGGCCAGTTGGCGATGTGGCGGCGGGCGACAAGCCATACGCAGAGCGCTCCGCTGCCGAAGCCCAGCACCTCCACCCAGCTGACGGGCGTGTCCAGCAGGGTGAACAGGGGCTCCTGAAGCGGGGCGAGTATGTCCGCGAGAACCACGCGGCGACCTCCTAAATGTCACCCTGACGATAATCTCCATGGAGTGCCGGGACAAGCGACTTTTCCCCGCCGCTCAGAGCCACCCCCGCCGGGCCGCCGCCAGCCCCGTCTGGAAGCGGGTTGCCGCGCCCAGTTCGGTCATCAGGCGGTGGATGCGCCGCTGCGTCGTGCGAGCGCTCCAGCCCTGGGTGCGGGCGATCGCCGCGTCCGTGAGTCCCGACGCCAGCAGGCTCACCAGGGCCAGGGTCTCGGCGTCCGGTTCCCCCGGCCGTCCCGGCTCCGCCGAAGTCGCCGCCGCCGCCTCCCCCAGCGGGATCGCCCGCTCCCACTGCGCCTCGAAGAGCGCCTGCAGCGCCACCAGCATCGGCGACGGATGGATCAGATACGCCGCGGACTGGCCGCCCGGAGCCAGACTGAACGGGATGATCGCCGCACGGCTGTCGCTGATCACCAGCTTCAACGGCAACTCCGGCCGCATCCGAGCCTGTTCCCCCGCCCGCATGCTCGGCATGATGTCGTCCTGCAGCCTGCCGGGCCACGCCACCGCCTCGCGGTCGTAGATCACCCGGTGGGTCACCCCGGTCCGCTGCCGCTCCAGCTGGCCGTCCAGATTGCTGCCGGGCCGGTCGACGTACGGAGGGCGGTCGAAGGCGCACACCTCACGGCGCGCCCCCGTCGTCAGCCGGTGCACGGCCTTGCTGATGTCGTCGCGGTCCGTCAGCAGTTCCGCGGCCATGTCCGGGTGGCTGATCCTGGCCGCCTCCCGGTGCGTCTCGACCAGCCGCTGCACCAGCGCCCGCGCGTCGCCGAGCTGCTGCTCCCGCTCGTGGATCAGCGCGCCGACCGCGACATCGGGAGCCGCGGCCGAGAACCTCGGCGGCCGCCCCGCGCTGCGCACCGCCAGGCCGTCCCTGACCAGGCCGGACAGCAGCTTCCCCGCCGCGGGCGCGGCCAGGCCGCACGCGTCCGCGACCTCCGCCGCCGTGCACCGCGGCATCCCCACCAGCGCCGTATATACGCGCTCCGCCTCCGCCGTGAACCCCAGTACGGTAAATTCCATGCCTTCTCCCACACCTCCGTGGCACCAACCGGCCACCTGGCGGAGGTAGGCCACCTTTCCCACCTTGCGTCTCGTCCGCCGCACTTGACATCTTCCAGCAACGAGCGCGCTGCCCCGCGTTGAGGTGGGCGTCAGCGCGCCGCGGTGTGTCCCCCCGCACACCTCGCCCCGCTGAAAAGGTGTCCCATGTCGCGTGCCCATCCGCACGGCAGACGGCGGCTCGGTGCCGTGTCCGTCACGTCCGTCGTGTTCCTGGCCCTCACCGCCGCACTCCCGGCCTCCGCCGCTCCCGGTCCCGGTCCCGCGGTCGGCGGCTCCGTCCCGTCCCTCGACGGCACCTCGCCGCAGAAGGCGCCGCCCGCCCAGCGCGCCGGCATCGTCCCGGGCCAGGTGCTGGTGACTCTCTCCCCCCAGACCGCCGTGACCGGCCGCAAGCTGCCGGGCAACCGGGCCCAGGCCCACGCGCCCGGGACCAGCAGCGCCGCCGTGAACGAGAAGCTGAACGCGGTCGGGGCCACCTCGCTCCAGCCGCTCCTCCCCTCCCTGTCGGCCGCGGCCACCGAGTCGATGACCACATCGGCCCGCACGCGGCTGGGCGCCGACGCCGCCGACCTGTCGCGCACCTACGTCGTACGCACCGGGAACCGCGACTCCGCCGCCGTCGCCCGCACCCTCCAGGGCACGCCGGGGATCGCGAGCGCGGAACCGAACCGCTACGTGAACACCATGAACACCGGCGGGCAGCAACTGCCCACCACCGCAGGGGCGTCCGCGAAGCGCACTCCCGCGACCGCGCCCACGCCCGCCCCCGCCCCCTCCCCCATCCCCACCAACTTCGCCCTCACCGACTCCGCCCAGGCCTTCCTCAACGCCGGCGGGGTCAACGCGGTGGGCGCCTTCGACATCCTCCAGGGCCGCTACGGGCAGCAGCCCGGCGCCGGCCGCACCATCACCAACGTCTCCGTCGGCGACCTCACGGACCAGGCGATGGCCGACGCCGGTGACGCCTACGTGCAGACCCACGGCCCGACCACCGTGCTCCAGGACGGTCAGCGCTACCTCGACCTCCCCTCCATGCCGCTGATCCCCGCCTACGTCGCCGCTCCCGACGGCAGCCTCAGCGGCACGGCGTCCACCGAGGACCAGGACCCCGCCCTCGGCGAAGTCCTCCTCGACTTCAGCGTCATGGCGCCCCTGGCCCACGACCGGCAGCGCCCAGGCCGGACCGGCAGCGACTACACCGACCTGCTCGGCGTCGCCCCCGGTGCCGACTACCGCCTCGTCGTCCCGCAGCAGCCGACGATGGACCAGATCGCGACCGCGCTGCTGGCCGCCGCCCACCAGTCGCCCAAGCCGGACGTCATCACCGCCAGCCTCGGCTTCGGCACCGACGCCCAGGGCTTCCCGGGCCGCTACCTGGAGGACGACCCGTACATCCGGTCCGTCGTCGCCTCGATCGTCCAGAAGGACCACGTCGTGGTGGTGATCTCCTCCAACGACGGAACCCGCCTCTACACCCCCGCCGCCGTCGGCCCCGACGGCGGCAGCACGCCCACCGACACCGCGAAGAGCGACAAGTCGGCCACCGACATCGACGACGTGGCCTACTCCACCACCCCGTCACACGTCCCCGACAGCGGCGCGATAGCCGCCGGCGGCACCACCCTGGACGACACCCTCGCCTCCCGGACCGGGCCCGCCACCACCGCCGAGACCCGCATCAGCGGCTTCGGTACCTTCTCCTCCGGCTTCGGCACCCGCATCGACCTCTCGGCGCCCAGCGACAACATCGTCGCCTTCACCCACACCGAGCGGGGCGACGCGCAGTCCGTCACCCCCGTCCTCAACGGCGGTACGTCCGCGTCCGCACCCGAGATCGCCGCGGCCGCCGCCGTGGTGCTCCAGGCCGCCGGGATTGCCGGGCACCACCTGACCCCCGCACAGGTACGGGACGTCCTGCAGCGCACCGGCCGGGCCGTGCCCACCCCGGCGCAGATCGACCGCGAGCTCAACGTCGGCCGCCAGATCGACGTCACCGCCGCCGTCGAGGACGTCCTCGGGCACCACGCGAGCGGGACCGCGGCCGTACGGCTGTCGGTCGCCCACCGGGTCACCGCCGGCGCGTTGGGCGGGCAGTTCCTGGAGACGACCGACCCGAACCGCATCGACCTCGGCGACATGGCCTCCGGCGGCAACGGCATGGGCCTGGTGGGCCCGGTCACCTTCGCCGGCGACGCCACCGGCCTCCCGCGCGGTTCGAGCCCCACGTACACGCTCACCGTGGGCACCAAGACCTGGCGCTCCTCCGGCCCGGCGGTCCGGGTGACGCCGACCGAACTGCTCGGCGCCGCCGGGCTCCCGGTGGTCTCCGCCTCCGACCGCACGATCACCGTCACCTACCGCGTCCTGACCGGCGGCCGGACCCGGGCCACTGTGCGACGCGTCCTCACCGTCGGCCCGAGCGACGGCCGTTACGTGGAGGGCCCCGCACCGAAGGCGCCCGCGGTGGTGAAGGCCGGCCACGCGGTCACCGTCAGCTACGACCTGTCCGGCGTCGCCACGACCAGCGACCCGCAGCTCGTCGTGTCCACCGTCGGCCACTGGAACCCCTCCCTCGCGCCCCTGTTCAGCGCCGCCTGGCACCAGCCCCTGACCGCCCCTTCCGGCACGGTCACCATCCCCGCCGACGCGTTCGGCGCCGGAGGCGGCCTCTACGGCATCGGCATCGCCCAGTCCGGCTTCGGCGGCAACCCGAGCCAGACCGGCTACGGGGAGTTCGCGCCCGTCCGCGTCGACGGCGGTACCGCAAGCCAGCGCCCGCAGGCACCGCTGGTCACCGGGCTGGACGGCGTCCCCGCCCACAGCACCCAGGTCACCCGCGCCAAGGCCGGCTTCTCCGTGCGCTACGACGTACGCGACGTGCCGGGTGCGAAGTACGCGCAGGTGGAGTTCGCGGCGCCCGCCCCGACGCTCCACGACTCGCTGAACACCTTCACCAACGCCAACGGCACGGCCCTCGACGGCGACGGCGTCGACGCGCCCTCCACCGCCCACCGCGTCCTGCCCGCCACCAAGGGCAGCGTCGACCTCGACGCCCTGCGGCTGGGCCTGTCCACGTCCACGGTCTACGGCGTGCGCGTCATGGCCCTCGACAGCAAGCACCGGGTCGTCGGCCAGGCCTCCCCCGTCTCCACCCTCGAAGTGGACGACGGCCTCGCCCCGGACGGAAGCACGGTGCTGTCCTTCGCCGCCGCGGGCGACGACTCGGTCGCCGCGCTGCGGACCGTCTCCGGCGCCACCGAGGTCCGGCACTACTCGACCGGGACCGGCCGCTACGGCCCGGTCATCGTGTCGGACAGCGGCGACGGTTCGGAGTACGAGGTCATCGGCGTGGCACCCGCCACGCACCGGGCCCTTGTCGTGCACCAGGCGACGCCGGACGGCGACGTGCTGGTGGAGACCTGGGACACCGCCCGCGACACCCTCGTCGGGCGCACCACGCTCGCCGCGGCCGACTACCGGTTCGTCGTCGGACGCGTCGACGCCGCCCGCTCCCGCGGCGCGGTGCTGCTGCGGGCCGTCGCCGACAACAGCGACCTGGTGCTGCCCGTCGACCTGAAGCACGGCACCACCGACGCCCCCGTCCCGGCCGACCTGCCGGGCGTCGCCAAGGGCTCGTACAGCCTGCTCGACATCGACTCCTCCACCGGCGACGTCTACCTGGCCAAGGGCGCTCCCATCGCCCTGTGCCTGGGCGGCGTCCAGATCCCGCGGGTGAACACCGCGACCCGCAGCGTCACGCTGGTGGGGACCATGTCCGGTTGCAGCAACGGCTTCTCCTCCGACGACGCCGGCACGCTCTACAACCTGTCGGCCACCTCGCCCAGCACCAAGATCGTGCCGACCAGCGTCCTCGGCTCGCTCGACGTGGCGACCGGCGAGACGGACGACCCGGTGGCCGTACGGCGCGGCCCCGCCACGGGGATGGCGGTGGACGGCGCCAACGGGCTCGCGGTGGCGGCGTTCACCGCGCCGGAGGGCACCAGCTACGCGGGCTCCGGCACGGCCGTCGTCGCGGACAACAACGCCACCGGCCAGCTGCTGGTCATCGACGTCACGACCGGGGAGGTGGTGAAGACGCTGACCGGGTTCCAGATCACGGGACACGGCGGTCCCCTGGTCCACGGCGGTGTGATGAACTCCGTCCAGCTGGACCCGGCGACCCGCACCGGCTGGACGTACGGGGCGTACGGGGCGTACGACGAGCAGATCCGCCAGTTCTCCTACTGAGCGCGAGCGCGCACTGAGGTCCGGGGGCGGGAAGCGATCGGCGCTTCCCGCCCCCGTGGCACGCCCGCCCGCGCCTTTACCGAATCACAACCATGGACACAGGCTCCTGTGCAACCCTCCGCAGTACCGCGGGAGTAGTGGAAGGCGAGCGGTGTGCCGGCCGAACGGCGGCAGCGGCTCCACGCCGGCTGTGCCGACCGAGGAGGAGACTCGAGTTGTCCGGAATCAGAAGTACCTCGATAGCGGCTGCCGCACTGCTGGGCTGCGCTCTGTTGCTGACTGGGTGCACCGATTCCTCCGGGTCCGGGTCCGACTCCGCCGCGGGCACGACCACTTCGCCGTCCCCGGAGGCCTCCGCCCCGGCGGACTCCCCCACCGAGGCGCCTCCTTCGACCTCGTCCTCCGCCACGACACCGGCGCCGTCGCACAGCCCCACCGTGTCGGCCAAGGCCACGGCCAAGACCCCGGGCAAGACCCCGTCCAAGGCCCCGCAGGCGCCCGTCTCCGTCCCCGGCTGCCGCAATCTGTCCGCCGGCAGCGAGGTCAAGGCGGCGGTGACGCGGGCCTACACGCGCAGCCACCCCCGCTTCGTCCACATCGCGCCCGCGCCCCACCGGTTCTTCTACGGCCAGTGCGGCACCGTCCGCTACGCCGCCACCCCGTTCGACCCCACCTCCGGCGCGAACGAGGGCGAGCTCGTGGGCCTGCAGGACGAGGGCGGCGCCATGAAGTACTTCCGCGCCGGCTCAGGGACCGACTGGACGTACCTCACCAGCGACGGCTTCCCCGCGGGCCCGCACGGCTGCGCCGACATCCCGCAGATCCCCCGGGCCCTGGCCACCGCCTGGCGGAACTGCGCCGTCGGGTAGGGGCATTCCTGCGGCCACCGACGCACGCGCACGCGGATTCGAGGGGTGCGCGGGCGTCGGGATGATCCGGCCGATTCCGCTGCAACAGAACCCGGCCCTGTCCCCTGGTGCGAGTGGCAACGGCCGGGGTCAGCCAAAAAGACCACCCATATCCCAGGGGCACCCGACCGGGGCGCCGTACGGGACAAGATCCGGCGAACCGGATGTGGTCGTGGTCTCACGGACAATGACAGCAAGCCGGCGAAGTAAAGGCAATACCTTTGCGGTGCGATGCCACTCGAAGAATGGCCGTAAAATACCCGTTCTGTAATTGACCATGGTGCCGAACTGGCCCTGTGCGTCGATTGCTCGGGCCGCCACGTCGCGTGATTGTCCGGATCCCGCCCACCCTGCCGTCGTACGCGACATCACATGCACATACCGAGTGGACCGGACCCCGGCGCCCCTTCACGCTACCCATGGAGGCCCCTCACCGCCGGGCTGCAACCCACGGTGACATCCCCGGGGCCGCCGAGCGAGTGGCAACGAGCATGGGAGGTCCCCCAGCGTGCCGCAGGACACGCGCACTGACGATTCGCCCACCGAAGAATCCCCACCGAGACGTCGCGGTATTCGACTGCCCACAGCGGTCGTTGTCATCCTGGCCGCGCTGGCGCTGGGCATCACGCTCGCGTCCCGCATCCGGATCGACATCCACATAGCGGCACCGACACTGCCGGCCCTCATCGCGGCGGAATTGATCCGGCGGCTCGTCCGCTCCTTCATTTCCCCCAAGGACCGGTGAGCGCCGAAAGCACCGAACCGGCGCAGCGGCCACACCCGTTGCGCCGGCTGCGGGCGTACGCGTGCCCGGTTGCGAGCCGGGCGGCTCACGTATGCGCGGACCGTGGATCCGGTGCGGACGAAATCAGTTGACGCGGTCGGCAGAATGCCACGCATGGGTACAGACATCAGCGGCTTCCTCGAATACCGGGCGCCACAGGACGATCAGGAGCCGCCCTGGCGCACCGCACACGACCTCGGCTCCCTTTACGGGGGCCGTGACTACGATGCGTTCGGTTGTCTCTTCGGGGTCCGCAACTACGCGAACTTCCGTCCCTTGGCCGCGTGCCGGGGTCTGCCCGCCGACACCTCGGCCACCGTGAGTGCGCGGTTCGCTCAGCTGACCGAGTGGTACGGCGAGGACGGCTTTCACGGCACCACATGGATCACCTGGGCCGAGGTGAAGGCGGTCGACTGGGACGAGCGAGCGGAGAAGCCCGACAGCCGGATTCATGAGTACCGCCAGACGTCGAACGGGCTCAGGATGACGGGCAAGGCCTCTTGGAGCCCTGCATTCGCCGAGGCTGTCGGTCTGCAAAGAGGCGAAGACCGGGAGTGGCCCGAAGGAAGCGAGTGGCTCATCGGGGAGACGGTCTACAGATCCGTCACCCTCCGCCGCAGGGACGCCGTCACCGAAACCGGCGAGTGGCAATCCGTCTGGGATGCCATGGAGACACTCGCGGCACAGCACGGTGACGACAATGTTCGCCTCGTCGTGTGGTTCGACGACTGACCAGGACGTCCGGGACCGCGCATCACCGGGCGCCCCCTGGACCGTCCCAGGGGATCGTCGTCCCGCTCGCCTGCCGGACCCCTGTTGAGGGGCGCCCAGCGGACCGTGGCCGCCGGTATGCGGCGCGCGGCGGCCTCGCGCGTCCGGGCGCCCGGCGGAAGCTGGACGAGAACGCGCGCCGCCGGCCGAGAAGGCCCGCGGCTCAACTCCTGGAGCCGTCCTGAAGGAACCGTGCGACGACGGCCGCGGCCTGCTCCGGGTGCTCTTCCAGCCACCTGCCGAGGTGCTCCCGGACGGCCTCCCCGACGCAGGCGGACACTGCCGTGTTGCCCAGCACGCTGCGGGTGGCTCCCTCGAACTCGAGACGGTCCAGCTTCACCGACACGACCGCCGTCAGGCCCTCGCAGATCCGCTCGACGCCGAGGTCGGTTTCCGCCGCGGACAACAGTCGCTGCTTTCGTGCGTAGGCGTTGAGCGCGGCCGCCGCGCCGTCGCGGAATCCGGACACATGTGCGCCGCCACCATGGGTGGGGCAACTGTTGGCGAAGCTGCGCAGCCGTTCTTCGCGCGAGGCGCACCACCGCAGGGCGACCTCCGCGCGCCCCTGCATCCGCTCGTCCTCCCACTCGAAGGCGATGACGTCGGGGTGTACGGGCGTGCGCGCCGGCGCGTCGAGGAAGGCGACGAAGTCCCGCGCCCCGCCCGGGAACCGGAACCGTACCGACCGGGGCTCGCCCGGAAGGCGCGTGTCGGTCATGGAGATGGCCAGGCGCCGGTTCAGGAAGGCCAGTTCCCTGAAGCGCTCCTCCAGCACCGCGAACGAGCACTCCACGGTCTCGAAGATGTCGGGATCGGGCCGGAAGGTGAGGGTGGTCCCGCTGCCGTCCGCCGCCCCCACGGCGGTGGGCGGGGCGGCCGCGACTCCGCGCGTGTACTCCTGGACCCAGCGGGTCCCATCGCGCCGGACCTCGGCCGTCAGACGGCTCGACAGGGCGTTGGTGACGTAGGGCCCCAATCCGACCATGTCCAGGTACGCGAGGTCGCGGCCGCGGGCCTGCCCCCCGGAGTGCGCGCTGGTCAGCAGTGCTTCGAGGCCGAAGCCGTCTTCGTCGGCCTCGACAGGGACCCCCGGCCCGTCGTCGGCGACGCTCACGCCGCCGTCCGGGGCGAGCGTGACGTCGACGGAGGTGGCACGGCCGGCCAGGACCTCGTTCACCGGCCGGCCCACCACCTCGTACACGGCACGGTGCAGGCCCCGTTCACCGGTCGAGCCGACGTACATCCCGGGCCGCTTCCGAATGCCCTCCCACGCGTGCAGCACCGTGATGTGGCTTTCGTCGTAGCTCGTGATTTCCTCGCTCACAATGCCCCCCTGCGACCGTGTCCAGAAGTGCCGCCCAGCCTAGGCGAATCACGGGAAAGGGCCAGCTCAGGGCCGGTTCGAGGAAAGCGCGGACGGGCGGGTGAG
Source organism: Streptomyces sp. NPDC088354 (assembly GCF_044753585.1). Classification (NCBI taxonomy): domain Bacteria; kingdom Bacillati; phylum Actinomycetota; class Actinomycetes; order Kitasatosporales; family Streptomycetaceae; genus Streptomyces; species Streptomyces sp. NPDC088354. The sequence goes on from NZ_JBIVNJ010000035.1 coordinate 15,417, forward strand.
CGCCTTCCCGCGTCCCGTTGACCCAAGGAGTCACGGGAGGCGGTGAGATGGGGACCGGACCCCGGCCGAGGCCGCACACGGCCCCTTCGCGGGCTCCGCCGAGGCCTCCGATTTCGCCGCCTCGTCCCTTACGGTGCCGTGGATGTCAGTGACCCCTTGGAGACTGCCGGCCCTGATCCACACACATGATGTCGACTGGACGACCGGCCACTTGCCCGGTCAGGTATGCGGGGTCCCGGACCGTCTCGGGAACATGCCCTCCCCGGACCCCGCGGTACGGGCCAAGGGGTTCGAGGGGTTCCGTGCGGAGGCCCATGACCAAGGAGCCGTCGACCCGTGCACCGCGGCGAGCCTGCCGTTCCTGTTCGCCATGGCCGACGACCCGGCCAACCCCGACCGGGCGACGATCGTCATGCTGCTCCTCAGCATGGGGAGCGAGGCTCAGGAGCGTGACCCCGAAGGCATCTACTTCACGGTGAACGGAGTCGAGTCGACCGCTCACGTCGACATCACCGCCGAGATGGCCGAGCGGACGGATGCCTTCGTCCGTTACGCGGCGGACCCGGATCCGTTGGTCCGCCGCCCGGCGATCGAAGCCGTCGGTCTCTTCCTCGCCGACGGCGGGCGTGCCGCCCGCATCGTGGCCGAGCGCCTGCCTGCCGCGCACGGGATCGTGGAGCGGTTGCTGATCGTCCGCACGCCGGCGCGTCTGGCCGTCCGGCTGGTGAACCCGTGCGGAGTGAGGGTGGGCGCGCGATGACCGTCCGCACGGGCGGGAAGCGCCCGGCGGACACGACCGGGCCGCGCCCCCGTCATCCCCCGCGCAGCGAGTTCTCACGCCGGAAACGGGCGGGTGTCGTGCCGAGGTGGGCCCGGAAGGCCCGTGAGAACGCGGACTCGGAGTAGTAGCCGACCTGTCCGGCGACGGTCGCGACGGTGGCGTCGGTGGTGGTGAGCAGTTCCGCCGCCGCCATCAGCCGTGCCCGGGTGAGGAAGTCGCCCACAGTCGTCCCGGTGTCCCGCGTGAAGTGGCGCAGGAAGGTGGCGCGGGACATGGCGGCCGTGCGGGCGAGCCGTTCGATCGTCCAGTCGGCTCCGGGGTCGTCGAGCATGCCCTCGACGGCCGACGCGATACGGCCGTCGGCCGCCGCGGTCCACAGGGTGGTGCGTGTGGCATCGCCCCGCGCGGTGCGCAGTACCATCGCGAGCAGCACGGTGCACAGGGCGGAAAGGATCGCCGCGGTGCCCTCGCCCTCACGGCGCGCCTCACCGCGCATCAGGGCGCTGAGCATGCGCAGCACCTCGTCGCTCTCGGCCGACTGCCCGAAGGAGACGTGCACCGGGTCGGGCAGGCTCGCGAACAGCAGTGAACCGGCGCCGGCGTCGAAGGTGTAGTGCCCGCAGAACAGGTCGATGACCGGCTCCGCGCCGTGCTCACTGCGCGTGGTCGCGAACACGTCGCCGGCCGTGTCCGCCGTCCCCACCTGGTCGCCTTCGCCGTCGGTGAGCACCCGGTGCGGGGCACCGCTCGGGATCATCACCACGTCGCCGGGGCGCAGGTCGAGCAGGGCGGAGCCCACCTGGAGCCGGCACGTGCCCTCCAGCAGCACGTGGAACGGCGCCTCCAGTTCGCCGTACGCCGGCACCTCCATCCGGGTGCCGGCCCCGAGCAGGCAGCGCTTGTCGAGATCGGCCCTGAGCCGGGCCAGGCGCAGCAGTCGGCTGACAGAGTCCACGGTGCGACTTTCGGGCAGGACAGTGAGACGTTCGAGTCTATGTGCGCCGGTGGCCGGGTCGCAGACTCGACGCATGGAGATCACCACAGCACTCACCGCGGACGTCCTGGTCATCGGCTTCGGCAAGGGCGGCAAGACCGCCGCTCACGCGCTCGCCGAGGCCGGCCGCCGCGTGGTCCTGATCGAGCGGTCCGAGAACATGTACGGCGGCACCTGCCCCAACGTGGGCTGTGTACCGACCAAGATGCTCGTCCACTACTCCGGCACCAAACGCCTCAAGGACGACGCGCAGGAGTTCTTCGCCCACTCGATCGCGGGCGTCCGCGCGCTGACCAGTGCCTTCCGCGCCGGGAACTTCGAGGCGCTGAACGGCAGGGACAACGCGGTGGTCATCACCGGCACGGCCCGCTTCGTCGATCCGTACACCCTCGCCATCGGGGAGGGACCGGACCTCGTCACCGTCACCGCCCCCACAATCCTGGTCAACACCGGCTCGGAGCCGGTGATCCCCCCGATCCCCGGCCTCGCGAGCAGCCCCCACCTGGTCTCCAGCGCGGAGCTCACCCGCACGCGGAACCTGCCCGAGCGTCTCGTCGTCCTCGGAGGCGGGTACCTCGGCCTGGAGTTCGCGGGGATCTACCGGCACTTCGGCACCGACGTGACGGTCCTCGAAGCGGCCGGCCGGCTCTTGCCCAGGGAGGACGAGGACATCGCCGGGTCCGTCGGGGAGATCCTCAGCGGTGACGGCATCCGCGTCGTCACGGGCGCGAAGGTCACCGAGGTGCGCGACGACGGCGCCGTCTCGACCGTGGTCTACGAGAAGGACGGGCGGACCCACACCGTCGAGGCGTCCGCGCTGCTGCCCGCCACGGGGCGCCGGCCGGTCACGGACGGCCTCCGGCTCGACGCCGCCGGTGTCCGCACCGCAGAGAACGGTGCGATCGTGGTGGACGAATTCCTGCGCAGCAGCAAGCCGCACATCTACGCGCTCGGCGACGTCAACGGCGGCGAGCAGTTCACCTACATCTCCCTGGACGACGCCCGCATCGTCCTGGACCAGCTCCTGGGTGAGGGCAAGCGCTCCACGGGCGACCGCAGGGCGGTGCCCCACACCCTGTTCATCACGCCCCCGCTGGCGACAGTGGGGCTGACCGAGAGCCAGGCTCGCGCGCAGGGGCTGAACATCAAGGTCTCGCGGGAGAAGGTCGCGGACATCGTGGCCATGCCCCGCGCCTACACGGTCGAGGAGACCCGCGGCGTCATGAAGTTCGTCGTGGACTCGGACACCGACCTCGTCCTCGGGGCCGCTCTGCTCAGCATCGACGCGCAGGAGATCGTCAACACCGTCGCGCTGGCCATGCGGCACGGCATCACGGCCACGCAGCTCCGCGACTCGATCTACACCCACCCCAGCTCGACCGAGGCCCTCAACGAGGTCTTCGACAAGCTCATCCGCTGACCGGCGCGGCCCGCCCTCGACAGGCGCCCGGCCGGGCCCGGCGTGCCGTCAGGCCGACGCCGCATGTCTCGACACGCTTCACGTGAGCCCGACGGAACCCGTGTCGGGGCAGGATGCACGCGCCGTCCAGCCATGAGACAAATGGGACAGGGCCGCACGGCAGAGCACAGGCATGCCGCACGCCGCGCACGCCGAACGAGACCGACCAGCCGACCCGCCCTCCGGAAGAGAAACGGACCATGCAGCAGAAGAACAGGCCCTTCGACATCGCCCATGTCCGGATGCACGCGCGCGAACTCGCCGGCGGCGTGTACGCGGTCATGGCGGCGGACGTCGAGGAAACCGACCACACCGCGACCAACGCCGGTTTCGTCGTCGGCGATTCGGGGGTGCTGGTCGTCGAATCACTCAGTAACGGCCGCTTGGCGTCCCAGGTCATCGGCGCGGTGCGCACGGTGACCTCGCTGCCCATCAGATTTCTGGTCAACACCAGTTTCCACGGTGATCATTGCTTCGGGAATTTCGCCTTCCCGGCACAGACGGTGATCATTCACCATGAGGCGACCAAGCGTGTGATCGACGAGCGCTTCGAGCAGGACCGCGCCTTCATGATCGACTTGCTCGGCGCGAACGTCGGCATCGAGGAGGTGGTGCCCCGCTCGGCGGACCTTGCGGTGTCCGGGTCGTGCTCCCTGGACCTGGGAGGCAAGCATGTGGACATCGACCACATCGGCTTCGCCCAGACCGACGGCGACCTGGTCGTCCGCATGCGTGAGGACGACATCGTCTTCGTCGGGAACATGCTGCAGGCGCCGCCGCCGGCATTCCCGTGGCTGCTGGAGGGGCGGGCCGACGAGGCACTCGCCACCTACCGGCGCCTTTACGACATCCTCGACGACGGCACCCTGATCGTGCCGGGCCACGGCCGGACCATGCGCCGTGCGGACATCCTGCACTCGATCGCCTACCTCGAGAAGCTGACCGGTCTGGCACGGGACGCCCGGGACAAGGGACTGCCGGACGACCTGGCCCGCCGAGCACTCGAGATGAAGGAATACAGGGACTACAGCATGTACGACTTCATCCACGTCCAGGTCAACATCCCCGCGGTGCTGAACGCGCAATGAGCAGCGTGCGCACGACGGCACCGGAGCCGGCCCATCCGGCGCGGGACGGGGGCCTGAACTGCGCCGGTACATCGGCACGCACCTGCCGGAGACCCGCCGCACCGCCGCTCCAATCGACGTCCGGTCAGGCATCGGTGCGCGTCCCGCGGGTGGCGCCCGCCGACGCGGCCACCACGCACAGCACCGCGATCCACTGCGTCCAGCGCAGTGACTCCTGGAGGACGACCAGCCCGACGAGGGCCGCCATCGCCGGTTCGAGGCTCATCAGGATGCCGAAGACGCGCGGCGGGATCCTGCGCAGGGCCTCCAGGTCCAGCGAGTACGGGATCACCGAGGACAGCAGGGCCACGCCGAGCCCCGCGAGTAGGACCCACGGCTGGACGAGCGCCGTACCGCTGTCGGCCACGCCGAACGGCACGGCGATCAGTGCCGCGACGGCCATGCCCAGGGCCAGGCCGTTGCCTTCCGTGGTGTGCCGGCCCAGCGCGGCGCCGACCAGGATGTACAGGCCCCAGCACGTGCCCGCGGCGAGGGCGAACAGCAGGCCGACGGTGTCGAGATCGCCGCGTCCCTCCGTCAGCAGGAGCACACCGCCCGCCGCGAGCGCGACCCAGAGGGCGTCCAGCCATCGCCGCGACCCCGCCAGGGCCACCGTCAGCGGGCCGAGGAACTCGACGGTCACCGCGATGCCCAGCGGAATGCGGGCCAGAGAGAGGTAGAAGCAGAGGTTCATGGTGCCGAGGGTCACGCCGTAGCCGAGGACCACCGTCCAGGTGCGGCGGTTCATGCGCGGGGAGGGCCGCCAGACCGCGATCAGCACCGCCGCCGCGAAGCACAGACGCAGGGCGACGGTCCCGAAGCTGCCCACCGCGTCGAACAGGTTCTTGGCCAGTGCGGAGCCCAGTTGCACGCTGACGATGCCGAGCAGCACCAGTGCCGTGGGCGGGATCGCGCCGAAGGCCCGTCCGCTCAGGGTGGTCGGGGCGGTCCGGGGGGAGGACGGGTCACGGCTGCCCGCGTCGGCGTTCATGGTGGCCACACAGGGATTCTCGGCGGCCGGGCGCCGCACGTCACGTGATTTCCAGGCCCGGAAGACCGGGGACGACAGTATGCTGTATACGACACGTTCAACGGCCCGAGCCTGGAGGGGACATGGAAGACCTGGATCCCGAGGTCGTGCTGGGAATGGCAGCCCAGGCGCCTGACGGCATAGTGATCACCGACCGCGAAGGGCTCATCCGTTACTGGAACCACGGCGCCGAACGAATCTTCGGGTTCCCGGCTGCCGAGGTCACCGGTCACAGCCTGGACGTGATCATCCCTGAGCGGCACCAGCAGCGGCACTGGGACGGCTTCCAGAAGTCCATGGTCAGCGGCACCACCAAGTACGGTGACGACGACCTCCTGACCGTCCCCGCGGTGGGTGCTGGCGGCCGGAAGCTGTCGATCGAGTTCAGCGTGGCGTTGCTGAACGATGCGGAGGGTCAGCCGGGTTGGGTCGGGGCCGTCATCCGGGACGTCACCGAACGGCGCGCCAAGGAGAAGGAGCTCTACCAGCAACTGGCGACCGCCAAGGCCGCCGCCGGGACGGCTACCTGACCCGCACCCCTACGAACGCGGAGCCCCAGTACAGAGGATCGAATGATCCTGGTCATTTCCGGAATGTGGCTGATGTCCTGCTGGAGGACCCAAAAGGACGGCCGAATCGAAAGAAAGGGCCCGCCGGCAAGATCCGGCGGGCCCCCACTACGAGTCGCTACTAGCGACGCCTGAACACGTGGTTGCCGGGAGTTCCATTCTCCCTCCTAAAGATGACCACAAGTTCGGAGAGCCCCCTCCGTCCGGCGTCGGTAGCATCCTCGACACAGAGCGCTTACAGGGCCCACAGACGTACGTACCCGTAATGTAGAGAACAGCGCGATATTTCCGGTGCCGTTCATCAGCACCGCCGCCTGAAGCGCTCGTGACGACGTCAGGCACCTGGGTTGTGTTGCTCGGCTTGAGCCTTGTGGGCTTCATCAAGGTGTCTTACTTGTCGCCGCGTCAGCAACTCGTCGATCGGTTCGAGAACCCGATCCCACGCGCGGTCCACGCCTGGGGAGTGACTGCGAGTCCGTGCATAGCTCTGAGCTGCGGTGATCGCGATGTCGTAGAGGGCCTGATCTGTTGGGAGGGCGGTCGAGCGCTCGCGTCGCAGCCACGCGATCAGCCACGGTATGTCCCTGGCCCAATTGGGGTTCGCCAGGGAACGCACGCGCAGATACCCCAGTTGGTCCCACCATCGGCGGCTGTGCCATTTGCGCGAGTCTGCCGGCGGCAGGCCGGGTGGTAGATCCTTCACCGGATCTATCTTGCCTGGTGGTGGCGCCCAAGCCTACGGATTTCTTTGTTCAGCAGTGCGTCGGGGTTTGGTGCCTGTCCTGTGGTGGATGGGTCGGCGATAGGACTGGCCGGTGACGAGTTCGAGGCCGACGTTGTGGCGTGTTGCCGGGTGGCGGTTCTTCGAGCCGGGCGGCCGCCCGGGGCCTGGGCGGGAGAGTTTGGGAACAGCCGCTGGCGAAGGCAGCCGTGCATGGAGGTTCCGGAACGCGCGTCGGACGCGGGCCGGGGTCAGCCTGTTCGGGTCTGCCGGCTTCTCCCAGGGGCGTCGCAGATCGACGGCGAGCGGACAGGCAAGGCGGAGCTGGGTGTGTGCGGCAATGACCAGCCAGGAGCCTCACGGCCAGGGGCCCGCCTGCTCACGCGGAACCCTGCCGGGTGACACAAAGGTCTGCTGTCAGCGAATTGATTCAGTCGGTGACATCACGAAGGAGCACCGCCTCCAGCGCGAGCAGCTCCGCATCAGTGAGCTGCGAAACAGTCCAGTCGTTGCCCTGCGCATGAACGAGGAACCGCGGGTCGAGCGCCACGTGATAACGCTCGACGTAGTAGGCCAGGTCGGAGTGCCAGAGCCAGCGCCCATCCGTCAGCAGATGCCACCCGCCGATCACGGTATTGGAGGGGCTGAGGATGTCGTGCACGAGTGTGGTCGCGGAGACCAAGACCGTGCCGTTGCGCAGGTACTCGACCAGCTCGCCGACATGTTCCGGCGCCTTGTCCCTGACGGCGGCCCAGAGCGACGGCCCGTCAGGCCAACCCCGCCCAAGCTCTCTGAAGTTCCCAACCACGGGAAATCTGTCGTCCACCCACAGAGGGTAGGACACCTGCTCGTGCACGCTCGACAGAGATCTCAGACGCGGTCTGAGTCTCCAAATGATGCTGAAGCTGTCGGGCCTGACCGGCATCGAGCCCGGCGCGCGGTCCGCACCGCTGCCGATCACCCCGGACGGCGAGAACACCCGTGCCGCCCGGCTCGGCCTCGGCTTCGCCGCCTCCGGTCTCGCGGCGCACGAGGGCGTCACGTACCCGCTGTTCGTCGACCCGGCGCTGAACCCCGGCTGGGACGCGTGGACGGTGGCCTACAAGCCGTACCCGAGCACGAGCTTCTTCAACGGCACCAACTTCTCCTCCGGCACCTCCGACGCCCGCGTGGGCCACGAGTCCGACACCGGCGGCACCGCCCGCTCCTTCTGGCGCATGGACTGGAACAAGGCCATCAAGGGCGCGGCGATCACCAGCGCGACCTTCAAGGTGCTCAACAACCACTCCTGGTCCTGCACGACCCGCGAGTTCCAGCTGTGGCGCACCGGCGCGATCTCGTCCGGCACGACGTGGAACGCGCAGCCGAGCTGGTCCGACGAGATCCAGCGCAAGTCCTTCGCGCACGGCTGGTCGTCGAGCGCCTGCCCGGACGAGTACGAGGCCTTCAACAACAAGGACGCCGCCCAGTACGCCACCGACCGGGGCGATTCGAGCGTCACCTTGGGCATGCGGGCCACGAGCGAGTCGGACACGCAGACCTGGCGCAAGTTCAAGGCGACCTCCGCGACCATCGAGGCCGTCTACAACCGCAACCCGTCCGAGCCCACCGCCGGTTCCTCCAAGCCCGGCGGCGCCTGCACGCCCGGCCCCGGCGCGGGCGTGACGGTCGGCAAGACCAACATCACCCTGTCGGTGACCGCCAAGGACCCCGACAACAACATGAGCAAGGTCCGCTTCCGGTTCTGGAAGAACGGCAGCACGGTCCCGACCGATGTCGAGATCACGATCGGCGCCTCGGGCGGCACCGCCACGTACACCATCCCGTCCAGCGATCCGCTGCTGAAGGACATCACCGCCAACACCACCTTCTCCTGCGACGCCATGGGCAAGGACTCGGCGGGCGCGATGTCCACCGTCTACCCGCCGGGCACCGAGCCCTGCCGCATCACGGTCGACCCGAGCGGACCGTCGCAGCCCATCGTCACCAGCGACGTGTTCCTCAAGGCCACCTCGGACGGCGCCACATGGGCGACCGTGAAGTTCGGCGACACCGGACCCATCACCTTCGAATCGTCGGGGGCCGCGAGGTTCACCTACTCGTGGGGCGGGGTCGGCCCGATCTCGGTCAACGCCAACAGCAGCGGCATCGTCACCGTCACCAACCTGAAGCCGGCGAACGCCGGCCCCAACACGCTCCAGGTCCACGCCTACGACAGCCTCGGCAACGTGAGCGCCCGGACGGACTACACGACGTACGTCCCGCCGAGTGACATCGCCGACGCCCCAGGTGACACGGGCGGCGACAAGATCGACGACCTGCTCACCATCGATGTCACCGGCGTCCTGCGGACGTACGCGGGCCAGCAGGGCGGTGAGCTGTACGGCAGCCTGACGTCGTCGTACGCCATGGGCGCAGGCGGCAAACCGACGCTGAACCCGGCCGGTCACTGGTACAACGCGACGACCGGCAAGGCCGCGCTCATCGCGCACTACCAGGACGCCTACCCGGGCGACGGCACCACGGACCTCTTCGCCGTCAACCCGGACGGCACGTTCTGGCTGGACCCGGGCGACGGTTACGGCTCGTTCGACGTCAACGAGCGGCTGAGGATCCGCCTCCCGTCGAACGCGCCCGCGCCGTCAACCTGGACCCAGCTCAAGGCCATCGGTGACATCACCGGCGACAAGCTGCCCGACCTGGTCCTGCGCACCGACATCGGGTTCTGGGTGCTGTCCGGCTACAGCGGCGCCACCTTCCGGACCGCGACCCTGATGAACGCCGACGCCTGGGCCCGCCGCGACATCGTCAACCTGGCCGAAATGAACAAGGACGGCACGCCCGACCTGCTCTGGCGCAACCTGGACAACGGCACCATGTACGCCCGGCACGGCAAGCCCGGCTCCGTCGCCGGCAGCGTCGACCTCAACTCCCTGATGCTGGCGGGCAACTCGCTCAACGGTGACGTACCGTTCGGCACCAGCTGGACCGAGGCCAACGTCAACGCGGCGATCGGCATCCCGGACATCAAACGACGGCATCCCGGACATCTGGGCCCGGTTCGCCTCGGACGGCCACATGGCCATCTACAACCCGTCCACCACCAACACGAACGCACCGGTGAAGACCGTCATCGGGTCCGGCTGGAACGACAAGCTGGTCTTCGGGTGATCCCGCCCGTCTGACCCGGCCAGCACACCACGGTGCCCCGCACGCGATTCGCGTGCGGGGCACCGCGGCTGTGCGGGCGGTGTACGGCCGTCAGACGACGACGTTGCCCTCGTGGAGCGCGCGGATGGCGTCCGCGTCGTAGCCGAGGTCCGCGAGGACCTCGTCGGTGTGCTCGCCGAGCAGCGGGGCGCCGATGATCTCGGGCTTGAAGCCGGAGAACTTGATCGGGCTGCCCACGGTCAGGTAGGTGCCGCGCTCCTTCTGCTCGACCTCGACGATCGTGCCGCTCTTGCGCATGTCGGGGTCGGCGGCCAGCTCCTTCATGCTGAGCACGGGCGCGCAGGGCACCTCCCACTCGCGGAGGATGTCGACCGCCTCGTACTTGGTCTTGTCGGCCAGCCACTTCTCGATCTCCGCGAAGATCTCGAAGATGTGCGACTGGCGCGCCTTGGCGGTGGTGTACTCCGGGTCCTCGACCCACTCGGGCCGGCCGATGGCCTCGGCGGTCCGCTTCCAGTTCTGCTCCTGGATGGTGAAGTAGATGTAGGCGTTGGGGTCGGTCTCCCAGCCCTTGCACTTCAGGATCCAGCCGGGCTGGCCGCCGCCGCCCGCGTTGCCGCCGCGCGGCACCGTGTCGCCGAACTCGCCGTTCGGGTACTGCGGGTACTCCTCCAGGTAGCCGACCTTCTCCAGGCGCTGCTGGTCGCGGAGCTTGACCCGGGTGAGGTTGAGGACGGCGTCCTGCATGGACACCGACACCTTCTGGCCCAGGCCGGTCGCGTTGCGCTGGATGATGGCGGTCAGCAGGCCGATCAGCAGGTGCATGCCGGTGTTGCTGTCGCCGAGGGCCGAGCCGCTGATGGTCGGCGGGCCGTCCCAGAAGCCGGTGGTGGAGGCGGCGCCGCCGGCGGCCTGGGCGACGTTCTCGTAGACCTTGAGGTCGTTCCAGGACGAGTCGTCGTTGAAGCCCTTGACCGAGCCGAAGATCAGGCGGGGGTTGAGCTGGTGGATGTGGTCCCAGCCCAGGCCCATGCGGTCCATCGCGCCGGGCGCGAAGTTCTCGACCAGGATGTCCGCCTCGCGGATCAGCTTCTCCATGACCTCCTTGCCCTCGGGGGTCTTGGTGTTGATGGCCAGCGAGCGCTTGTTGCTGTTGAGCATCGTGAAGTAGAGCGCGTCGAGCTCGGGGATGTCCCGGAGCTGGTTGCGGGTCACGTCGCCGCCCTGCGGGCGCTCGACCTTGATGACGTCGGCGCCGAACCAGGCGAGCATCTGGGTGCACGCGGGACCGGCCTGGACCCCGGTGAAGTCGATCACCTTGATTCCGGCGAGCGGCTTGTCACTCATGGTGGCTTCCTTCTGGTGAATGTTCGCGGTGCGGGTGGTGGGCTGTGCTGGCGGGATGACGCGGGGTGCGGGCGGGCGAGTGGTGACGGGCGGTCACTTCTTCGCCGGCACGATGTTGCCGACGGTGATGCCCTTCGGGTTGAGGTGCGAGATGTGGCCGCTCTCGGTGCCGGCCGAGGGGTCGATCACGCAGTCGATGAGAGCCGGGCCGCCCGAGGCCAGCGCCTCGGTGAGGGCGGCGGTGACCTCGGCGGGCGTGGTCGCGCGGTAGCCCTTGCCGCCGAACGCCTCGATCATCAGCTCGTGGCGGGCCGAGGACATCAGCGTCGTCGGGGACGGGGCGTCGTCCAGCGGGTTGACGTCGTCGCCGCGGTAGACGCCGCCGTTGTTCATGATCACGGTCACCACGGGGAGCTTGTAGCGGCAGATCGTCTCCAGCTCCATGCCGCTGAACCCGAAGGCGCTGTCGCCCTCGACGGCCACCACCGGCGCCCCGCTCTCCACGGCGGCGGCGATCGCGTAGCCCATGCCGATGCCCATGACGCCCCACGTGCCGCTGTCCAGGCGGTGCCGCGGCACGTGCATGTCGATCACGTTGCGCGCGATGTCCAGGGCGTTGGCGCCCTCGTTGACGATGTACGTCTCGGGGCGCTCGCGCACGACGTCGCGTACCGCCTTCAGGGCGCCCATGAACTGCATCGGGTGCGGGTCGGCCTTCAGTCGCTCGGCCATCTTGGCGACGTTCTGCGCGGAGCGCGCCGCCAGCTCCTCGCGCCAGGCGGCGGGGGCGGAGATCTGGCCGGGCTTGGTGCGCTCGGCGAGCGCGTCGAGCACCGACTCGATGTCACCGACGAGCGGGGCGGCGATGGGCTGGTTGCTGTCCATCTCCTTGGGCTCGATGTCGACCTGGATGAACTTCGCGTCGGGGTTCCACTGCGGCGCCTCGCCGTGGTTCAGCAGCCAGTTGAGGCGGGCGCCCACCAGCATCACGACGTCGGCCTTCTTCAGCGCCAGCGAGCGGGCGGTGGCGGCCGACTGCGGGTGGTCGTCGGGCAGCAGGCCCTTGGCCATCGACATCGGCACGTACGGGATGCCGGTGGACTCGATGAACTCGCGTACCTGGTCGTCCGCCTGGGCGTACGCGGCGCCCTTGCCGAGGACCACCAGCGGCCGCTGAGCGCCGGCCAGCAGCTCGATCGCGCGGTCCACCGCCTCGGGCGCGGGGATCTGGCGCGGCGCGGGGTCGACCAGACGGCTCACCGTCCTCGCGCCCTCCTCGGCGTTCATGATGGAGCCGAGCACCGCGGCGGGGATGTCGAGATAGACACCGCCGGGGCGCCCGGAGATCGCGGTGCGCAGCGCGCGGGCGATGCCGCGGCCGATGTCCTCGACCCGGCTCACGCGGTAGGCGGCCTTGCAGAACTGCTGGGCGGCGGCGAGCTGGTCCATCTCCTCGTAGTCGCCCTGCTTGAGGTCGACCAGATGGCGCTCGCTGGAGCCGGAGATCTGCACCATCGGGAAGCAGTTGGTGGTGGCGTTCGCCAGCGCGACCAGCCCGTTGAGGAAGCCCGGCGCGGACACCGTCAGGCACACGCCCGGCTTCTTCGTCAGGTAGCCGGCCGCCGCCGCCGCGTGTCCCGCGTTGCTCTCGTGGCGGAAGCCGATGTAGCGGATGCCCTGCGCCTGGGCGAGGCGGGCCAGGTCGGTGATCGGGATGCCGACCACCCCGTAGATGGTGTCGACATCGTTCGACTTGAGCGCGTCGACGACCAGGTGGTACCCGTCGGTGAGCTCGGCCGGAACATCGGCGGTCGCCACGGTCTCCAGTGGTGAGGGGGCGGTCATGGTCCGAGGTCCTCCTTGGGCAGGTCATGCGAGTGCGGCTACTCGTCTCACCATCCGCAGCGCGCACGCCCGCGTCCAAGACCTATCGGCGACCAGCCCATAAGCAGCGTCTATCAACGCATGCCGCAGCCGCCCGGAGCACCCTTGATAGACGTCCGCTATCGACCGTTCACCAGCGCGTATTGGACGTGTGCCGGGCGCCCCGCCCAGTCTCGCTGGGGAGACGGCTCAGCAGGGCGGGCCGGCAAGGCCTGGCCCGACGGCCCCGGCGCCAAGGAGGTGCGGTCATGACCGTTCCGGCCGCAGCATCCGTGCGCGACCCGAACCGGTACCGGCCGCCGGCCATCGGCGGCCTCGCCGATCTGCTGGACCGGCACGTCCGCGAGCGTCCCCGCGCCCGCGCGCTCGTGGTCACCGGGGACCGGGTGGAGCTCTCCTACGGCGCGCTCTCCGCCCTGGCCGACGACGTGGCCGCCCGGCTCGGCGGCACGGGGCTGCGCCGCGGGGACGTGGTGGGCCTGGCGTGCGCCAACACCGCCGAGTTCGTCGTCGCGCTCCTGGGCGGGGCGCGCGCGGGGCTGGTGGTCGCCCCCGTGGACCCGGCGCTGCCCGCGTCCCAGGTGTCCGCCCGGCTGGAGGCGCTGGGGGTTCGGGCGCTGCTGACCGGGCCGTCCGCCGGCGAGGCGGCCCCGGTCACGCCCTCCGGCGTCCCCGCCTGGCCGCTGCGCGTGGCGGTGTCCCGCGCCGGTACGGCTTCCGCGGCCCTGGACGCCGGCGCGCCCGCGCCGGCCACCGCAGCACGGGGCGCGGCCCGCGAACTCACCGTCGGCGACGCCCTGGTGCTGTTCACCGCGGGGACCACCGACCAGGCCAAGATGGTCCCCCTCACGCACGCCAACGTGGCCGCGTCCGTGCGGGGCATCTGCGCCACCTACGAGCTGGGGCCCGGTGACGCGACCGTGGCGGTGATGCCGTTCTTCCACGGCCACGGACTCTTCGCCGCGCTGCTGGCCTCCCTGGCGAGCGGCGGCTGCGTGCTGCTGCCCGCGCGCGGCCGGTTCTCGGCGCACACGTTCTGGGACGACATGCGAGCGGCGGGCGCCACCTGGTTCACCGCGGTGCCGACCATCCACGAGATCCTGCTGGACCGCTCGGCGATCGACCACCCGGGCCCACGGGCGCCCGCGCACAGCCCGCCGCTGAAGTTCGTGCGCAGTTGCAGCGCCCCCCTGAACGCGGCCACCCAGCGGGCGCTAGAGCGCGCGCTGGGTGCGCCGCTGCTGTCGGCGTACGGGATGACGGAGTCCACCCACCAGGCGACCAGCGAACCGCTGCCGCGCCACGGGTCGTTGAAGCACGGCTCGGTCGGCCGCTCGACCGGGGTGGAACTGCGGGTCGTGGGCCCCGGCGGGCGGCCCTGCCCGGCCGGCGCCGAGGGCGAGGTGTGGGTGCGCGGGGCCACCGTCGCCCGCGGCTACCTCGCCGACCCGGCCGAGACGGAGCGCAGTTTCGGCGACGGATGGCTCCGTACGGGCGACCTCGGCACCCTGGACGAGGACGGGTACCTCTTCCTGACCGGGCGCATCAAGAACCTGATCAACCGCGGGGGCGAGAAGATCTCGCCGGAGCACGTCGAGGACGTGCTGGCGGGCTGTCCCGGTGTCGCGGAGGCCGCCGTGTTCGCCGTGCCCGACGCGACGTACGGTCAGCGCGTCGGCGCGGCCGTGGTCCTGTCGCGGGGCGAGAGCGTCGGGCCGGAGGAGATCCTGCGGTACTGCCGCGCCCGGCTGGCCGCCTTCGAGGTGCCCGACCGGCTCTCCGTCGTCGCCGCGCTCCCGCACACCGCCAAGGGAGGACTCGACCGGGCGGCGGTGGGCGCGCTGTACGCGGACGCTGCGGACGGCACGGACGCCGCGGACCGGCACCGCGGGCCCGGTCTCACCTGACGCGGTGCTCGGCCGGCAGCGGCTCGTCGAAGAACTCGTCCAGCGCCAGGCCCGCCGCCGCGTTCATGAACGCCCGTGCCGCGACCGAGCCGGGGGTCGCGGAGTGGATCGCGACCGACACCTGCGCCCGGGCGTCCGGCTCGACCAGGCGGACCGCCCGCATCCTGCCCAGCGGCGGCATCGCCCGCAGCCAGGTGTGCGGCACGATGCTCGCGCACGCGCCGGCGCCCACGCTCGCGTACAGGGCCGCGACGGAGTCGGTCTCCACCTGGGGCGTCACCACGACGCCGCTCTCCGCGAAGGCGCTGTCGATGACCTGACGGATCCTCATGTCGGTGGTCAGCAGGGCGAGCGGCAGCTGGGCCGCGTCCGACCAGCGCATCGTGTCGGCCGGGGACAGCAGCTGGTCGCTGGGCGCGAGCAGCATGTAGCGCTCCTCGTACAGCGACATCACCTGGAGGTTCTCCCGGTCGTGCGGTGCGAAGTGAGCGATGGCGGCATCGAGTTCGAACGCGAGCAGCTGGCGGTGCAGCTCCGTGGTCGACAGCCGGGAGCGGACCTGCACCTTGGCCAGCGGGTGCGCCGCGCAGAACGCGGCGACAGGCAGCACGAGGGTCGTGGACGCCGTGGGTTCCGTGCCCAGCCGCAGGGTGCCGGTGATGCCGGACTGGACGGCGGCGACCTCGGCCTTGAAGGCCTCCTGCTCGGCCAGGATCCGCTTGGCCCACACCACGAGGCGTTCGCCCTCGGGGGTGAGGCCCTGGTAGTTGTGGCCGCGGTTGATCAGGGTGACGTTCAGCTCGCGTTCGAGCTTGGCGATCGCCGCCGACAGCGCGGGCTGGGACACGTAGCAGGACTCGGCCGCCCGCGCGAAGTGCCTCTCCCTGGCCACCGCCACGAAGTACTCCAGCTGACGGAACAGCATGAACGACTCCTCTCTGCCTGGGGCCGTGGCCGCGCCGGGCGCTTCCTGCTGGAGTCGCAAGGCCGTCAGTGGTGCCGCTGGTCGCGGTCCGGCCCGGTCAGCCTATCGAGCGCGATCCCGCGGCCCGCGCGCCCGGCCCGGCCCCGGGTCCCGGCACGGTCTGCGCCGGGACCCGGGGCCGCGCCACTGCTCCGATCCTCGTGCGGGCACCGCCCGCCTTACGCGGGCTCCGCCTTGTGGGCGCTGTCGTCGATCTCCCAGCCCGCCGCGGCGCGTTGCGCCAGCAGGTCGGTGGCGGCGTGGACCGTGCGCAAGGCGGGCGCCTCGGCTCCGGAGATGTCTGCCATCTCCACCACCGCCGTGACGATGGCGTCGAGTTCGAGTTGCTTGCCGGCCTCCAGGTCCTGGAGCATCGAGGTCTTGTGGTGCCCGACGCCTTCCGCGCCGCGCAGCCGCTTCTCAATCGAGATGTCCGGGGTGCTGCCGACCCTGGCCGCGATGTCGAGGGTCTCCTCCATGAGCTGGGTGACGAGGCGCCGGGTGTGCGGGTGCCTGCAGATCTCGACCATGGTCGCCCGGGTCAGGGCGCTGATCGGGTTGAACGCGACGTTGCCCATCAGCTTGATCCAGATGTCGTCGCGCAGGTCGGGCTCCACCGGGCTCTTGAGACCGCCCGCGATCATGGCCTCGCTCAGGGCCGTGCACCGGTCCGAGACCCCGCCCGCCGGCTCGCCGATGGAGAAGCGGGTGCCCTCCAGGTGCCGGATGACCCCCGGGGCCTCGATGACGGTGGCGGGGTAGACCACGCAGCCGATCGCCCGCTCCGGTGGCAGCACCTTGCTGGTGGCGCCGCCCGGGTCGACCGACTCGATCCGCCGCCCTTCGTAGGGACCGGGGAGTCGGTGGAAGTACCACCACGGGATGCCGTTCTGAGCGGCCACCACCGCGGTGCTGTCGCCGATCAGCGGGGCGACCAGTGATCCGGAGGTCGGGTACGCGTGTGCCTTCAGACCCAGGAAGACGTAGTCCACCGGACCGATCTCGCCCGGGTCGTCCGTGGCGTGGGGCCGTGCCACGAAGTCACCTCGCGGACTGAGTACCCGGACCCCGTCCGCGCGTATGGCCCGCAGATGCTCACCTCGGGCGATCAGGTGGACGTCGGCGCCACCACGGTGCAGTGCCGCGCCCCAGTAGGCGCCGATCGCACCGGCTCCGAGGACTGCAATTCTCACGGCGGCTCCTCTCGATTCGAGCGGGAATGAATACTGTATGCAGTGCTGTCCGGCGATGTACAGTCCCTACACGGAAAGGCGCACGCCCGTACCCGGGCCCCCACCGCGGCCCCGCGACGGGCCGGGCCCGGCGTCAACGCCTCACAAGGCGGCACAACTCACACCCCTGACTGGTTGGCCGGGCACCCATCGGGGGAAACCTTCGCCGCACACGCTGTGCCGGCGCGCCACCGCGCACCGAGGCCGGCCCACCGTCGCAAGGAACGCACCGCTGGGCACGTCCGCCGGCGGCTCGTGGTGAAGGCCCACGTCAGGACAGCCGGCCGGGGCAGGCGCAGGACGGCCGACGGCTCGCCTGGCAACGGCACCGGTTTGTCAGTCGGAAGGGACGGAACAGGAGAGCGATGTCGGATTCACCACCACAGCAGATCGGTGTCGTCACCGAGTCCACCGCCGGGGAGACCCGCGTGGCGGCCACACCGGACAGCGTCCGCAAGCTCCGGGCCATCGGTTACGAGGTCGTCGTGGAGTCGGAGGCCGGAACGGCCTCGGGCTTCTCCGACGAGGCCTACACCGAGGCCGGCGCACGGATCGGCGACGCCTGGCAGGCGGACGTCGTACTCAAGGTCAACGCGCCCTCGCAGGAGGAGATGGCCAAGCTGCGCGACGGGGCGACCCTCGTCGGGCTGATCGGCCCCGCGATCAATCCGGGCCTCGTCGACGAACTCGCACGGCGGCCGATCACCGTCCTGTCGATGGACGCCGTGCCCCGCATATCCCGGGCCCAGTCGATGGACGTGCTCAGCTCGATGGCCAACATCGCGGGCTACCGGGCGGTGATCGAGGCCGCCCACGTCTTCGGGCGCTTCTTCACCGGCCAGGTCACCGCGGCGGGCAAGGTGCCGCCCGCGAAGGTCCTGGTGGCCGGCGCGGGCGTGGCCGGTCTCGCGGCGATCGGCGCGGCGGGCAGCCTGGGCGCGGTGGTGCGGGCCACCGACCCCCGGGCCGAGGTCGCCGACCAAGTGCGGTCACTGGGGGCTGAGTTCCTCGCCGTGGAGGTCGAGCAGGAGGCGAGCGGCGACGGGTACGCCAAGGCGACCACCGAGGCGTACGACCGGCGCGCGGCCGAGATCTACAGCGAGCAGGCCGCGGACGTCGACATCATCATCACCACCGCGCTGATCCCCGGTCGCCCGGCGCCCCGGCTGATCACGGCCGCCGACGTGGCGTCCATGAAGCCCGGCAGCGTCATCGTCGACATGGCCGCGGCGCAGGGTGGCAACGTCGAGGGCACGGTCAGCGGGAAGGCGATCGTCACCGGCAACGACGTGACGATCATCGGCTACACCGACCTCGCGGGCCGACTGCCCGCCCAGGCCTCGCAGTTGTACGGGACCAACCTCGTCAACCTGCTCAAGCTGCTGACGCCCGGCAAGGACGGGCGGCTGACGCTGGACTTCGACGACGTCGTGCAGCGGTCGGTGACCGTGGTGCGGGACGGCGAGAAGACCTGGCCGCCGCCGCCCGTCCAGGTGTCCGCCGCGGCGCCCGCGCAGCCGGCGACCGCCGCCGCCCCTGCCGCGGCCGCGGCCCCGCAGGCCAAGGAGGCCCGCCTGACGCCGGGCCTCCGCTACGGCCTCGTCGGCCTGGGCATGATCGCGATGTTCCTCCTGGTCGCCTTCTCCCCCGCCCAGCTCATCGGCAACTTCACGGTGTTCGCGCTGGCCGTGGTCATCGGCTACTACGTGATCGGCAAGGTCCATCACGCCCTGCACACCCCGCTGATGTCGGTCACCAACGCGATCTCCGGGATCGTGGTGGTCGGCGCGCTGCTGCAGATCGGCCACGACGGGGTGCTCGTCGCCGTGCTGTCGCTCGTGGCGATCACGCTGACGACCGTGAACATCTTCGGAGGATTCGCCGTCACCCGCCGCATGCTCGGCATGTTCTCGAAAGGCTGAGGATCGATGACCGCAACAACGGCCGCACAGGCCGCCGACATCGTCGCCGCGCTGCTGTTCATCTTCAGCCTGGCCGGGCTCTCCCAGCACCGCACCTCCCGCGCCGGGGTCGCGTACGGCATCGGAGGCATGGCGCTGGCGCTCGTCGCCACCGTCGTCGTCGCCGCACGGGACGTCTCGACGGGCGCCGTCCTGCTGATCGTCCTCGCCACGGCCGTCGGCGGCTCCGTGGGCCTGTGGCGGGCCCGCAAGGTCGAGATGACCCAGATGCCGGAGCTCATCGCCGTCCTGCACAGCCTCGTCGGCCTGGCCGCGGTGCTGGTCGGCTGGAACAGCTACCTGGAGGTCGAGGCGCACGGCGCGGAGCAGACCCGGATCGCCTCCGAGCTGCTGCGGATCCACCACGCCGAGGTGTTCATCGGCATCTTCATCGGCGCGGTGACCTTCACCGGATCGATCATCGCATTCCTGAAGCTGTCGGCCCGGATCAAGTCCCGGCCGCTGACGCTGCCGGGGAAGAACGCCCTCAACCTCGGCGCGCTGGCCGCCTTCGTGACACTGACGGTCTGGTTCGCCGTCAGCCCGAGCCTCGGTCTGATGATCGCCGTGACCGTCCTGGCGCTCGCGCTGGGCTGGCACCTGGTCGCCTCCATCGGCGGCGGCGACATGCCGGTCGTCGTCTCGATGCTCAACAGCTACTCGGGCTGGGCGGCCGCCGCGGCGGGCTTCCTGCTCGACAACAACCTGCTCATCGTCACCGGCGCGCTGGTGGGCTCCTCCGGCGCCTACCTGTCGTACGTGATGTGCAAGGCGATGAACCGGTCCTTCATCTCGGTGATCGCCGGCGGCTTCGGCATCGAGGCGGCGCCGAGCGGCGACGCCGAGCAGGGCGAGCACCGCGAGACCAGCGCCGAGGAGACCGCAGAACTGCTGGAGAACGCCACCTCCGTGATCATCACCCCCGGTTACGGCATGGCGGTCGCCCAGGCCCAGCACCCGGTGGCCGAGCTGACCGCCGCCCTGCGCGAGCGCGGGGTGACGGTGCGGTTCGGCGTGCACCCGGTGGCCGGGCGGCTGCCCGGGCACATGAACGTGCTGCTGGCCGAGGCCAGGGTGCCCTACGACGTCGTGCTGGAAATGGACGAGATCAACGACGACTTCGCCGGCACCACCGTGGTGCTGGTCATCGGCGCCAACGACACCGTCAACCCGGCCGCGCAGGAGGACCCGGCCAGCCCGATCGCCGGCATGCCGGTGCTGCGGGTGTGGGAGGCCGAGAACGTCATCGTCTTCAAGCGGTCCATGTCCTCGGGGTACGCGGGCGTGCAGAACCCGCTGTTCTTCCGCGAGAACAGCCGCATGCTCTTCGGCGACGCGAAGCAGAGCGTGGAGGGCATCCTGCGGGCGCTGAGCGCGACGGACACCGGCTCCGCGGCCTCGCGGCCGGGCCCGCGGACGTCCGAGCAGCCCTCGCACGCCTGACCGTGTGCCGGGCCCGGCACCGGGCGGGGGGGGGGGGGGGGGGGGGGGGGGCCCCCCCCCCCCCCCCGGGGGGCCCCCCCCCCCGGGGGGGGGGGGGGGGCCCCCGCCCCCCCCCCCCCGCCCGGTGCGGGTCACCCGCCCCCACCAGCGTCAACTGCCGTACGGTTACCAAGTTTTGTACAAGACCCCAGGTAGATTGCATACTAAAACCTGTATCCTGGCTCCGTCACCGAACCGCAGTCCGATGAGGGGGCCCATGCGCGACACACGCACCGCCGCAGCCGCCACCGTCCGGATCAAACGACCGGCGCCGCTGCGCCAGGCCGTCTACGACGCGCTGATCGACCTGATCATCAACGGCACGCTCACCCCCGGCCAGCACCTGGTCGAGGCCGAACTCGCCGAACACCTCGGCGTCAGCCGCCAACCCGTACGCGAAGCCCTCCAACGCCTCCAGACCGACGGCTGGGTCGACCTCCGCCCCGCCCAAGGCGCCTTCGTCCACGCCCCCACCCAGGAAGAAGCCGCCCAACTCCTCAGCGTCCGCGCCGTCCTGGAGACGCACTCCGCCCACGGCGCCGCGCTGCACGCGACCGAGGAGGACGTGGCCCGCCTGTGGGAGCTGCAGGAGGCCGGCATCGCCGCCTTGGCGGCCGACGACGCGCGGGGCATCGTGGAGGCCAACGCGGCCCTGCACGGCTTCATCACCGAGCTGTCCCGCAACAAGGTGCTGGCGGAACTGATCCCCCAGGTCGACCGGCGGGTGCGCTGGTACTACATGCCCATCGCCAAGCCCCGCGGCAAGGAGGCCTGGACCGAGCACGCCTCCCTCATCGACGCGATCGCCGAGGGCGACGCGGAGCGCGCGGAGGAACTGATGCGCTGTCACACCCAGCGCA
Organism: Streptomyces sp. NPDC088354; assembly: GCF_044753585.1. Taxonomy (NCBI): domain Bacteria; kingdom Bacillati; phylum Actinomycetota; class Actinomycetes; order Kitasatosporales; family Streptomycetaceae; genus Streptomyces; species Streptomyces sp. NPDC088354. The sequence continues at coordinate 36,906 of NZ_JBIVNJ010000035.1, forward strand.
CCACGGACTTCTACGGCCGGCAGATCGCCGCCGCCGGCGCCCGGAACGGGTGACTGGGTGACGGGCGCCGCCCCGTCTCCCCGTAACGTCAGGGGAAATGGGGCGGGACCGGACGAAGCAGGGAGCGCACCCCACCGGCCGGCCCCGCTCCCGTGACGCGGACGACCCGGCGCGGAACTGCCGCTGGACCGGGCCGGGCTCCGTTCGCCCGCGCACGTCTTGCGGGAGGGGGCGCCGGGGCGGGCGCCCCCTCCGGTCCGGTGCCGCTCAGCCGCTGCTCGCCTCCGCGGGGGACGGCTCGGCCGCCGGGCCGCCGGCGGCCTGCTGCGCCTGGACGACGGCCTCCGCCACGTGCGAGGGCTTCGGCTGGCGCAGGAACAAGGTGATCGCGGCCGACAGGAAGGCGATGCCCCCGGCCAGGCTGTAGCCACCGGTGTAACCCCAGGCACTGATCACCGAGGCGGCCAGGCCGCCGCCGAAGACACCGCCGAACAGCTTGGCGCTGTAGACCAGACCGTAGTTCTGCGCGTTGTTGTTCTCGCCGAAGTAGTCCGGCACGAGCGCGGCGAACAGCGGGTAGAAGGCACCGCCGCCGAAGCCGTTGACGAACGCGAAGAACAGGAAGAGGGGTTCGTTGTGGGCCTGGCCCGACCACAGGACGCCGAACTGCGCCACTCCGGCGACGACCAGGACCAGCGTGAGCGTCCGCTTGCGGCCCAGGGTGTCGGACAGCCAGCCCACCGCCGCCCGGCCGACGCCGTTGACCACGGCGAGCACACCCGCTGACGACGCGGCCACCAGCGGCCCGAAGCCGAGGCTCTTGGCGAACGGCACCTGGAAGTTGATGCCGAAGAGCGACACGCCGCCGATGCACACCAGCGCGAACCACATCAACGGCAGCTGCCCGGTCCTGATCGCCTGCATCGGGGTGAACTGGGCCTTCGCCGGGGGGTTCTTGGCCAGCCGCTTCGCGACACGCGCGGAGTCCTCGGTCGTGACCCGGTTCAGCGGGTCCACGTCCTGCGGCCACCAGCTCTTGGGCGGGTCCTTGAAGAACATGCCGCACACGCCCACCACGACCACCATGAAGACCGCGATCAGGTCGAGGACCAGCTTGAAGTTCCCGGGGTGGAACCAGTAGCTGAAGACGAAGATGAAGGGCAGAGTGCCGTAGGCGAAGCCGCCGTTGACGAACCCGGTGCGGGCGCCCTTGTTGTCCGGGTACCACTTGCCGACCATGTTGATGCAGGTCGCGTACACCAGACCCGCTCCGGTGCCGCCCAGCACCGAGTAGCCGAGGATCACCACGACGGGGTTGCCGAAGTGCGCGACGGCCGAGAGGCCGAGGCCGGACAGCAGCGCGCCGGCGAGCATGGCCGTCCTGGCCGGCAGGACGCCGGTCTCCCTCAGCCGTCCGGCGGGGAACGCCACTCCCGCCTGGAAGACCGCCCATACGCTGGCGATCCAGAACGCCTCCGTGAGGGTCCACCCGTGGGCGCTCTCCAGCGTCGACTCCGCGGAGCTGTAGCCGTACTCGAAGACGCTGACACCCATCATCGCGAACCACGGCAGCCAGACCATCCAGGCCCGGGGCCTGCCCAGGATGGACCGGTCGGACTCGCCGACCCGGTACACGCGGCCGTTCACGTCGGTGACTTCCCGATAGGGAGCAGGAGCCACCTCAGGTATTGCTGACATGTGTGCCTTCCCTTGCGTGAAAAGAACCTGGCGTGCGCTCCCTGGGCTTTTCTCTTCATGCGGCGGGGTGGTACGGAATCCCATCCCTGCGGCACGGCCGGCATGCGGCCGTGCCGGTGGTACGCCGTCCGTTCGGCTGGGGTCCGGGGCGGCATCCCGGACCGTGCAGCGCACGGTCGGTGGCACATCGGTGCATCCCCCAGGCACGCGGGAAAGCCGCGCCCAGGGGCGGAGTTGTGGCTGGTCAGCCGGTCGGTGTGCGATGCATTACATACTGGAGATTGCATACGGTATGGATCGGCGGAAGCGTGTGTCCAGAGGATGTCGGGAAGATTGACTACCGCATTACCATTGGGCCCGCCGCGGAGCCGGTAACCCCCTGCGAGGGCACCGGGATTCACTCGCCCCGACCTGGGACTGCACGCATTCCGGCCGGACGCGGCGGGCCGACGGCCGGATTCACACGTCCGCTTGACGGCCGCTCAGATGTAACGGGCCGCCGCCGCGCGGAAACCCGCTCGACCCGGGCGGCCGCCCGAAGGGATCCTGCGGGCATGGAGTTTCTCTGCTACCACCGCGACCGGCCCGGTTCCATGGCCCTGCGCGACGAACTGCTCGAAGAGCACTGGGGCTACATGGACCGGTTCGCGAAGGAGATGATCGCCCGGGGTCCGACCCTCGCGGACGACCTCGACACCCCCACCGGGAGCGTGCACATCGTCGACCTGCCCGATCCCGCCGCGGCCCGCGCGTTCGCCTTCGACGAGCCCTACTACCAGGCCGGCGTCTACCGGGACGTAGTGCTGCGCCGGTGGCGCAACGTGCTGGGGCGCACGATGTGGGACTTCCCGGGCGGCCGGACCGGGGGCGACCGGTACATGGTGCTCGGCCTCGGCGCGGGGCCGGCCGCCGACCTCGTCCCGCCGCCCGGCTCCGACGACCTGATCGCCTACGGGCCGCTGCTCTCCGACGACGGCAGCGCCTGGCTCGGCACGGCGGCACTGCTCCGGGCACCGGACCCGGAGAGCGCACGTGCCGTGCTCACTCCGGACCGGTACGCCGACATCGAGGTGCACCACTGGCAGTTCGGCGGGCGGCCGTCGTGACGGGACACCGTCCGGGTCGACGTCACCGCCCCTCCGCTCAGGCCCCGGAGGAGCGGCGGCCTCCCCGGCCGCCGCGGCCCTCGCCGCCGCCCGTGGCGCCGCCGGAGGCCGTGCGGCGGCCGGTGCCGCGGGCGGGGTTGCCGGAGCCGGAGCCGGCCGACGTACCGGAGGCGGTACGGCCGCCGGTGCCGCGGGACGCCGTGGTAGCGGCGCCGCGGGACGCCGTGCGGCGGCCGGAGCCGGCCGCGGCGCGGCGGTCCGTACCCTGACCGCCGCCGGTGCCCGTGCCGGTCCCGGCGGCGGTCGTGCCGCCACCGCTGCGGCGCCGGCGGCTGGGCCGCTTGCCGGGCTCGGAGGTGCGCGGGGCCGGAGCGGCCGGCTGCGGCACCTCGATGGTGATGGCCACGCCGGACGGCTCACGGGCACCGGTGATGGTGGCCAGTGCCGCGTCGCCGGAGGTCACCCGTGCCGTACGGGGGCGGATGCCCGCGTCCGACATCAGCCGGGTGACGTCCCGCTTCTGCTCGGGCAGGACCAGCGTGACCACGCTGCCGGAGCCGCCGGCGCGGGCCGTGCGGCCGCCCCGGTGTAGGTAGTCCTTGTGGTCGGTCGGGGGATCGACGTTCACGACCAGGTCGAGGTCGTCGACGTGTATGCCGCGGGCCGCGACGTTCGTGGCGACCAGCGCGGTGACCAGACCGGTCTTGAACTGCTCCAGGGTGCGGTTGCGCTGCGGCTGGGAGCGCCCGCCGTGCAGTGCCGCCGCGCGGACGCCGACGGACAGGAGCCGCTTGGCGAGCCGGTCGGCGGCCCTCTTGGTGTCGATGAAGAGGATGACCCGGCCGTCGCGTGCCGCGATGCGCGTGGTGACGGCCTTCTTGTCGGTCTCGTCCAGGACGTGGAGCACGTGGTGCTCCATGGTGGTCACCGCGCCCGCGGACGGGTCCACGGAGTGCACCACGGGGTCGGTCAGGAACCGCTGCACCAGCCGGTCGATGTTGCCGTCCAGGGTGGCCGAGAACAGCATCCGCTGCCCGTCGGGCCGCACGCGCTCGATCAGCTTGGTGATCTGCGGCATGAAGCCCATGTCGGTCATCTGGTCGGCCTCGTCCAGCACCGTGATGCGGACGTCCCCGAGCAGGCAGGCGCCCTGCTCCACCAGGTCGTTGAGCCGGCCGGGGGTGGCCACGAGGACCTCGACGCCGCGCTTGAGCGTGGCGGCCTGCTTGGTCATGGACAGCCCGCCGACCACCGTGGTCAGCCGGAGGTTCACGGCCGTCGCGTACGGGGTCAGCGCGTCCGTCACCTGCTGGGCGAGCTCACGGGTGGGCACCAGGACCAGGGCGAGCGGTGCCTTGGGCTCCGCGCGCAGTCCGGCCGTACGGGCCAGCAGCGCGAGCCCGAAGGCGAGGGTCTTGCCGGAGCCGGTGCGTCCGCGTCCGAGCAGGTCGCGGCCGGCGAGCGAGTTGGGCAGCGTGGCGGCCTGGATGGGGAAGGGGTCGGTCACGCCCTGCGCGGTGAGGGTCTTCAGCAGCCCCGCGGGCATGTCGAGGGCCGCGAAGTCCTCGACGGGGGGAAGCGCGGGCGTCGTGCTCTCCGGCAGCCGGAACTCGCGCGGCGGCGCCGCGGACGGTGCGGGCGACGACGTGCGCCGGGTCGGCTTCTGGGGCCTGCGGGACATGCGGTTACTGCCTTCCTGGAACCAGCGCAAACCGGGGTCCGCACCGAAACGGTGCGGACCCCGGTGAACAGATACGCGTCCGGCGATCAGGCGGGGACGATGTTCTCCGCCTGCGGGCCCTTCTGGCCCTGCGTGACGTCGAACGAGACCCGCTGGCCCTCCTGGAGCTCACGGAAGCCCTGGGTCGCGATGTTCGAGTAGTGGGCGAAGACGTCGGGGCCGCCGCCGTCCTGCTCAATGAAGCCGAAACCCTTTTCGGCGTTGAACCACTTCACGGTTCCCTGTGCCATGACGCTCTCCTTCTGTAGGCAGAGGCCCCATCCGGAGATGCCGGTAGAACAAATAATGCGCCTGAAGGAGAAGTTTCCCGTCAGGCGCACATAGATCCATGGGTACCACAACTGCAACTTCGAGAACCCTAGCACAGCGCGGTCACCGGCCCGCCGCTCCCCCGGTGCCCGCCGCCTGTGAGCCCGCCCACAGCGGCCGCCGGTGCGGGGCCGGTCCGGGTCCGGACCGGCCCCGCACGGTCAGCGCAGCAGCCGTACCGCGGCCACCACCAGGGGGTCCAGGCCCTCCGCGCCGGTGTCGACGCAACGGAAGAGCCGGGCGCGCATGCGCGGGTCCCAGAACCTGCCGATGTGGCCCGCGACGGCCTCGGCGGCCTGCGCACCCGGCAGGTGCACGAGGTTCGCGGCGATGTCGTTGGCCATCCGTCGCTCCGACGGCACTCCCGCCGCCATCTCAGTCCCCCACCGTGAGCAGGCCGGGCCCGGCGGGCTCGGTATGCCCGGCGTTCCCGGCGGGCTCGGGCCGCGGCGGTCGCGCCAGCCCCACCTGCACGGCGGTCACCTTGTACTCCGGGCAGTTGGTCGCCCAGTCCGAGTTCTCGGTGGTCACCACGTTGGCGCCGGTCACCGGGTGGTGGAACGTGGTGTAGACGACCCCGGTCGGCATGCGGTCGGAGATCTCCGCACGCAGTGTCGTCTGCCCCACACGGCTGGCCAGCGTCACCATGTCGCCGTCGGTGATGCCGCGGACCTCGGCGTCGTGCGGGTGCAGTTCCAGGACGTCCTCGGGGTGCCAGGCGACGTTGCCGGTGCGGCGGGTCTGCGCCCCGACGTTGTACTGGCTCAGGATCCGGCCCGTGGTCAGGACCAGCGGGAAGCGCCGGGTGCTGCGCTCGCTCGTCGGCACGAAGGTGGTGACCACGAACCTGCCCTTGCCCCGGACGAACTCGTCCACGTGCATGATCGGCGTGCCTTCCGGGGCCGCCTCGTTGCACGGCCACTGGACGCTGCCGAGCTTGTCCAGCACCTCGAAGGAGACACCGGCGAAGGTGGGCGTCACCGCGGCGATCTCGTCCATGATCCGGCTCGGGTGGTCGTACGCCATGGGGTAGCCCATGGCCGTGGCGATCTCGCTCACGATCTGCCACTCGTGCTTGCCCGTCTTCGGCTTCATCACCGCGCGCACCCGGTTGATCCGGCGTTCGGCGTTGGTGAAGGTGCCGTCCTTCTCCAGGAAGGAGGCGCCGGGCAGGAAGACGTGTGCGAACTTGGCCGTCTCGTTGAGGAACAGGTCCTGGACGACGACCAGTTCCATGGCCTCCAGCGCGGCCGTGACGTGCTTCAGGTTGGGGTCGGACTGGGCGATGTCCTCGCCGTGGACGAACAGGCCGCGGAAGGTGCCGTCGATCGCCGCGTCGAACATGTTGGGAATCCGCAGCCCGGGCTCGGCGAGCAGGGTGCCGCCCCACAGGTTCTCGAACACCTTGCGCACCGCGTCGTCGGAGACGTGCCGGTAGCCGGGCAGTTCGTGCGGGAACGAGCCCATGTCGCAGGAGCCCTGCACGTTGTTCTGGCCGCGCAACGGGTTCACGCCGACGCCGTCGCGGCCGAGGTTGCCGCACGCCATCGCGAGGTTGGCCATCCCCATGACCATGGTCGAGCCCTGGCTGTGCTCGGTGACACCGAGGCCGTAGTAGATGGCCCCGTTGGGCGCCTGCGCGTACAGCCGCGCCGCGGCGCGCAGTTCCTCCGCCGGCACGCCGCAGATCTCCTCGGCCGCCTCCGGGCTGTTCTCCGGGCGGGCGATGAACTCCGCCCACGCGTCGAAGTCCTCGCAGCGCTCGTCCACGAAGGCCCGGTCGATCAGGCCCTCGGTCACCACCACGTGCGCCATGGCGTTGACGACGGCCACGTTCGTGCTCGGCCTGAGCTGGAGGTGGTGCTCGGCCTCGATGTGCGGGGAGCGCACCAGGTCGATGCGGCGCGGGTCGACCACGATGAGCTTCGCGCCCTCGCGCAGCCGGCGCTTCATCCGCGAGGCGAACACCGGGTGGCCGTCGGTGGGGTTGGCGCCGATCACCATGATCACGTCGGCTTCGGCCACCGAGCGGAAGTCCTGGGTGCCCGCCGACTCGCCGAAGGTCTGCTTGAGCCCGTACCCCGTCGGGGAGTGGCAGACCCGGGCGCAGGTGTCGACGTTGTTGTTGCCGAAGGCGGCGCGCACCATCTTCTGGACGACGTAGACCTCCTCGTTGGTGCAGCGCGAGGAGGTGATGGCGCCGATCGAGCCCGGTCCGTACCGCTGCTGGAGCTCGCGCATCCGGCGGGCGACGGTGCCGATCGCCTCGTCCCACTCGACCTCCCGCCACGGGTCGGTGATCCTCTCGCGCACCATGGGCTTGAGCACCCGGTCCGGGTGCGAGGCGTATCCGAAGGCGAAGCGGCCCTTCACGCAGGAGTGGCCCTCGTTCGCCCCGCCGTCCTTGTACGGGACCATCCGCACCAGTTCGTCGCCGCGCAGCTCCGCCTTGAACGAGCAGCCGACGCCGCAGTACGCGCAGGTGGTGACCACCGACCGGGTCGGCATGCCGAGTTCGACCACCGACTTCTCCTGGAGGGTGGAGGTCGGGCAGGCCTGCACGCAGGCCCCGCAGGAGACGCACTCGGACTCCATGAAGGTCTCGCCCGCGCCCGCGGAGACCTTGGAGTCGAAGCCGCGCCCCTCGATGGTCAGCGCGAAGGTGCCCTGCACCTCGCCGCAGGCGCGGACGCAGCGGGAGCAGGCGATGCACTTGGACGCGTCGAAGTCGAAGTACGGGTTGGAGGTGTCCTTCTCGGCGTCGAGGTGGTTCTCGCCCTCGTAGCCGTAGCGGACCTGCCGCAGTCCGACCACGCCGGCCATGTCCTGCAGTTCGCAGTCGCCGTTGGCCGGGCAGGTGAGGCAGTCCAGCGGGTGGTCGGAGATGTAGAGCTCCATGACGCCCTGGCGGAGCTTCTCCACCTTCGGGGTCTGGGTGCTCACCTTCATCCCGTCCGCCACCGGCGTGGTGCAGGACGCGGGCGTGCCCCGGCGGCCGTCGATCTCCACCACGCACAGCCGGCAGGAGCCGAACGGCTCCAGGCTGTCGGTGGCGCAGAGTTTGGGGATGTCGATGCCGGCGAGCGCGGCGGCGCGCATCACCGAGGTGCCCTCCGGCACCGCCACCGGCAGCCCGTCGACCTCCACCGACACCGTCGCCGCGCCGGGCCGCTCGGGTGTGCCGAAGTCGGGTTCCTTGAGAAGTGTCATGCCGTGCCCTCCGTCCTGGCCCCACTGGACTGCCGGTGCCGGCTCCCCGGGCCGGCGTCACGCGCGAGGAAGTCGTCGGGGAAATGGGCGATGGCGCTGCGCACCGGCATGGGCGTCAGGCCGCCCATCGCGCACAGCGAGCCGTCGGTCATCAGCTCGCACAGGTCCTCCAGCAGGGCGAGGTTCTCGTCCCGCTGCTGACCGGCCACGATCTTGTCGATCACTTCGACGCCGCGGACCGAGCCCACCCGGCATGGGGTGCACTTGCCGCAGGACTCCTCGGCGCAGAACTCCATCGCGAAGCGGGCCTGCGCGGCCATGTCGACACTGTCGTCGAAGACCACGATGCCGCCGTGGCCCAGCATGGCGCCGGCCGCCGCGAAGGCCTCGTAGTCCATCGGCAGGTCGAACATCGTCGCCGGCAGGTAGGCGCCGAGCGGCCCGCCGACCTGCACGGTGCGCACCGGGCGCCCGGAGAACGTCCCGCCGCCGTAGTCCTCGACGAGCTCGCGCAGGGTGATGCCGAAGGCGGTCTCCACGATGCCGCCGCGCGCGATGTTGCCGCCGAGCTGGAACACCTGGGTGCCGCGCGACCGGTCGACGCCGAGTTCCTGGTACGCCTTCGCGCCGTGCGACAGGACGACGGGGACGGTGGCGAGGGTGAGGACGTTGTTGACGACGGTCGGCTTGCCGAACAGGCCCTCGATCGCCGGGATCGGCGGCTTGGCGCGGACGGTGCCGCGCTTGCCCTCCAGGCTCTCCAGCATCGAGGTCTCCTCGCCGCAGATGTACGCGCCCGCACCGACCCGCACGTGCAGGTCGAAGTCGAGCGAGGAGCCGAGGATGCCCTTGCCGAGCCATCCCCGCTCGCGCGCGATCTCGATGGCCGCGCGCACCGTGGCCACCGCGTCGGGGTACTCCGAGCGGATGTAGAGGTAGCCCTCGCGCGCGCCGACGGCGTGCGCGGCGATCGTCATGCCCTCGATGAGCATGAACGGGTCACCCTCCATGACCATGCGGTCGGCGAAGGTGCCGCTGTCGCCCTCGTCGGCGTTGCAGCAGACGAACTTCAGCTCGTCGTCGCAGCCGAGGACGGTCTTCCACTTGATACCGGCGGGGAATCCCGCGCCGCCGCGGCCGCGCAGCCCGGAGTCGGTGACCTCGGTGACCACGTCCTCGGGGGCCAGTGCCAGCGCCGCGCGCAGCCCTTCCAGTCCGCCGTGCGCGAGGTAGTCCTCGGCGGACAGGGGGTCGGTCACGCCGATCCTGGCGAAGGTGACCCGCGTCTGCCGGGCCAGCCAGGGCAGTTCGTCGACGATGCCGAGACGCAGCGGATGGTCGGCGCCCTCCAGCATGCCCGCGCTCAGCAGGCTCTCGACGTCGGAGGGGGCGATCGGCCCGTAGCCGACGCGGCCGGCGGGTGTGACCACCTCGACCAGCGGCTCCAGCCAGAGCATGCCGCGCGAGCCGTTGCGCACCACCTCCACGGGCAGTTCGCGGTCGGCGGCGGCCTGGCGCAGCGCGTCCGCGACCTCGTCCGCGCCGACGGACCTGGCCGCCGAGTCGCGCGGGACGTACACCGTCACGGCGGAGTCCGATGAGTGCTGTGTCATGAGACCGTCCCCTTGAGGATCGCGCCCAGCCGGGCGGTGTCCACTCGTCCGTACAGCCGGCCGTTCATCTCGGCGGAGGGTCCCAGGGCGCAGTTGCCGAGGCAGAAGACCTGCTCGACGGTCACCGAGCCGTCGGCGGTCGTGCCGCCCGGCTGCAGCCCGGCTTCACGGGCGTAGTCCATCAGGTCCTCGGCGCCCAGGGCCTGGCACGCCTCGGCGCGGCAGATCCGCACGGTGGTCCGCCCCGCGGGCTCACGGCGGAAGTCGTGGTAGAAGGTCACCACTCCGTGGACGTCCGCCCGGGAGAGGTTGAGCTCGTCCGCGAGCACCGCCACGGCCTCCTGCGGCACGCAGCCCAACTCGGCCTGGACGGCGTGCAGTATGGGCAGCAGCGGCCCCCTGTGCTCCCGGTGGTCGGCCGCGACCGTCCGGACCACCTGCTCGACGGACGCGGCCGTACCTCCCGCGCTCCCCGGCGTCATGACCGCTCCGCCTTCGTGGCGCGCGGGAATCCGGACGCGGGATGCTCAACTGCCGTCCGACACCTTCGGTACACACACATTCGGGCCCCTTGACCTCTCCTGCGGATGCGCGGGGTCCGTGACCGACGTACAGAGCCGCTTCGGTTTTCAGGCGGTGCTGGCGGTACTCCTAGGACAATAACGCATACAAGCTTCTGCATACAGAATGCCGTCGCACTTTTGTCGGCCCGATGGAGCGACCGCCGACGCGGCCGCACCCGCCACCGGCACGCCGCCGCACACCGGCGGCAGATGCCATGTTGCATACCAAAACCTGTATACTGAGGCGTTGCCGCCGTCATCGCTTCTCGGCGGAATCCGCTGGCAGAGCCGTCGGCCCATCAGGCTCGCCGGCAGAACGGGGAAACGATGCGCGAGGCCCTGACGGCGGCGGCCACCCACCGCGTCGCCCGCCCTGCACCGCTGCGCCAGGCCGTCCACGACGCGCTGATCGAGCTCATCATCAACGGCACGCTCACCCCCGGCCAGCACCTGGTCGAGGCCGAACTCGCCGAACACCTCGGCGTCAGCCGCCAACCCGTACGCGAAGCCCTCCAACGCCTCCAGACCGACGGCTGGGTCGACCTCCGCCCCGCCCAAGGCGCCTTCGTCCACGCCCCCACCCAGGAAGAAGCCGCCCAACTCCTCAGCGTCCGCGCCGTCCTGGAGACCTACTCGGCCGAACTCGCCGCCCGGAACGCCACACCCGCCGACGTCGAACGTCTCTGGGAGCTGCACCAGGACGGCGTCGACGCCCTCGCCGGCGGCGACGTCGAGCGTCTGGTCACGGCCAACATCGCGCTGCACGCCTTCATCACCTCCGTGGCGGGCAATGCCGTACTGGCCGAACTCATCTCGCAGGTGAGCCGGAAGGTGCGCTGGTACTACACGCCCATCGCCAAGCCCCGCGGCAAGGAGGCCTGGAACGAGCACGCGCAGCTCATCAGGGCCATCGCCAAGGGCGACGCCGGCCGCGCGAGCGAGATCATGCGCAAGCACACCATGCGCACCGGCGAGTACCGCACGGCGGTCGCCGCGAAGGCCGGCCGGGAGGGCTGACCGCGGTCACCCGCACACCGCGGCCCCCGGTTCAGGACGACGCGAGGGAGCCGACGGGACGGTCGGCGCAGTCCCGGGAGGCGACGGCCACCGAGGGGTGGACGGCGTCCGTGCCGATGGCGGCCCGCAGTTCCAGCAGCCACGGCACGACGGTGCGCAGCACGATGCCGAGCCCTTCCCCGTCCTCCCCCAGCATCGCATCGGCGGGGACCAGGACCGGGTCGGCGGCCACGGTCGAGGTGGCACTGCCGTACGGCCCCGTCCCGTCCGTCCGGGCGGGGACGAACAGGTCGGGCGCGTGCGCGGGGACCGTCCACAGCGTCAGGCCGTCCTCCGCGGCGAGCGGCCGGGACGACCAGACGTAGCTGTCGGCCTCCCCCGCGGAGACCACCTCACGCTTGCGGGCCCGCAGGGCGACCACGTCGCCGGTGCGGGAGGCCGTGGAGAGCGGAGCCCACTCCCCGGGGACGCCTTCGGTCAGGGCGAGGCTGCCCAGGTGGCGGCCGGCGGCGATCTCGCCCCGGAGCCAGGGGCTGCCGTACGCCTCGATGACGGCGACCGCCGCGTAGTGCGACTGGAGCACGGCCGCGGTGGCCGGGCAGGCACCGGCGGTCCTGGCCACCACCTCGGCGGCGTCCGGCAGGCCCAGCCCGCCGCCGCCGAGGTCCGCGGCGACGGTGAGTCCGAGCAGCCCGGCCCGGCCGAGGGCCGTCACCGAGGCGCGCGGGAACCTCCCTTCGCCGCCGGTCCGCTCGGCGGAGGGTTCGATGACGCTGCTCAGGACGTGGGAGAAAGCGGCGTGGTACGACACGGGGTGCTCCCCTCGGGAGTGGTGACCGGTCCGCTGTCGGCCGGTGGGAGTGCGGGAGAGTCGTGGTTCCTGGGCGTACGGGGCCGGTCCGCGCGGGCGATCACCCGCGCCGGCCGGCCCCGCCGCCGTGCGCGCCGGCCGTCTGCCGGGGCTGCCGTCCCGCAGGCCCCGGCCGGTTGCCGTCCGCAGGCCCGCGCGCACGTCCGGTCAGGGCTGCGCGTCGGCCCCGGGGTCGATCTCCCGCAGCAGCCCCGTCGTCACGTCGAACACAAAGCCGCGCACGTCGCCGGTGTGCGGCAGGAACGGCGACGTGCGCACCCGCCGCATCGACTGCCGGACGTCCTGGTCGACGTCCTGGAACGCCTCCACGGCCCAGGCGGGACGCTGCCCGACCTCCCGCTCCAGTTCGTGGCGGAAGTCCTCGGTCAGGCTCTCCAGGCCGCAGCCGGTGTGGTGGACGAGTACCACGCTGCGGGTGCCGAGCGCCCGCTGACTGATCGTCAGTGAGCGGATCGCGTCGTCGGTGACGACACCGCCCGCGTTGCGGATGGTGTGGCAGTCGCCCAGTTCGAGGCCGAGGGCGGCGTGCAGATCGATGCGCGCGTCCATGCAGGCCACGACGGCCACCCCCAGGACGGGGCGGGCCCCCATGCCCGGATCGGTGAATCCCTCGGCGTACTTCCGGTTGGACTCCACGAGGCGGTCGGTGACCGTCTGCGTACCGGTCCGCGCGGGGCCGTGCGTCGACGTCGGCATGGGGCTACCTCATTCCGGTGGGCGGAGGCGAAGGGACCCGTGCCGCGGTACCCGACGGTTCGAGCCGGACCACGACTCCCTTCGATGTCGGGGTGTTGCTGATGTCGGCCACGCTGTCCAGCGGCACCAGGACGTTGGTCTCCGGGTAGTACGCCGCGGCGGATCCCGGGGTCGTGGGGTAGGGGACCACCCGGAAGTCCCGGGCGCGGCGTTCCACCCCGTCGTGCCACACGCTCACCAGGTCGACGCGGTCACGGTCGGCGAGGCCGAGGGCCTCCAGGTCGACGGGGTTCACCAGGACGACGCGGCGGCCTGCGTGGATGCCTCGGTAGCGGTCGTTCATCGCGTACGGGACGGTGTTCCATTGGTCGTGCGAGCGCAGCGTCTGCAGGACGAGGTGCCGCTCGGGGGCCTGGACCATGGTGAAGTCGTTGCACGTGAAGACCGCCTTGCCGCTCGGGGTGGGGAACGTCCCGTGGTTGACCGGGTTCGGCAGCAGGAAGCCGCCCGGCTCGGCCGCCCGTGCGTTGTAGTCGTGGAAGCCGGGCACGACCCGGGAGATCCGGTCCCGGACGGCGCCGTAGTCCGCCTCGAACGCCGCCCAGGGCAGGGACGGGGAGTCGCCGAGGGTCCGGGCGGCCAGCCGGGAGATGATCGCCACCTCGCTGAGCAGCGTGCCGGAGGCGGGCTCCAGCCGGCCGCGCGAGGCGTGCACCTGGCTCATCGAGTCCTCGACGGTGACGAACTGCTCGACGCCGCCCTGGACGTCCCGGTCGCTGCGGCCGAGCGTCGGCAGGATCAGCGCCGTGTCGCCGCAGACCGTGTGGGAGCGGTTGAGTTTGGTCGAGATGTGCGCGGTGAGCCGGCACGTCCGCAGTGCAGCCTCGGTCAGGTCGCTGTCGGGGGCGGCCCGGACGAAGTTGCCCGCGACGCCCACGAAGACCCTGGCCCGGCCGTCGCGCATGGCCCTGATGGAGTCCACGGTGTCCCAGCCGTGGCGGGTGGGCGGGGTGAAGCCGAACTCCCGCTCCAGCGCGTCCAGGAACGCCTGCGGCATCCGCTCCCAGATCCCCATGGTGCGGTCGCCCTGCACATTGCTGTGGCCGCGCACGGGGCACACGCCCGCTCCCGGCCTGCCGATGTTCCCGCGCAGCATCAGGAAGTTGACGACCTCGCGGATGGTGGGCACGCCGTGCTTGTGCTGGGTCAGGCCCATCGCCCAGCAGACGATGACGCTGCAGCTGCGCAGCACCCGCTCGTGCAGCTGCTCGATCTCCTCGCGGGTCAGCCCGGTGGCCTTGCGGACGTCGTCCCAGTCGGTCTTGCGGGCGTGCCGGGCGAACTCGGCGAAACCGGTGGAGTGGGTGTCGATGAACTCGTGGTCCAGCACGGTCCCCGGCGCGGCGTCCTCGGCCTCCAGCAGCAGCAGGTTCAGCGCCTGGAACAGGGCGAGGTCGCCGCCGGGCCGGATCTGCAGGAACTGGTCGGCGACGGTCGTCCCGCGCCCGACGATGCCGCGCGCCTTCTGGGGGTGCTTGAACCGCATCAGCCCGGCCTCGGGCAGCGGGTTGACGGCGACGACCTGGCCGCCGGCGCGCTTGGTCTCCTCCAGCGCGGAGAGCATCCGGGGGTGGTTGGTGCCCGGGTTCTGGCCCACGACGAGGACCAGGTCGCTGCGGTGGATGTCGTCGAGGGACACGCTGCCCTTGCTGATGCCCAGGGTCTCGTTGAGCGCGGAGCCGCTGGACTCGTGGCACATGTTGCTGCAGTCGGGCAGGTTGTTGGTGCCGTAGGCCCGGGCGAAGAGCTGGAGGAGGAACGCGGCCTCGTTGCCGACCCGGCCCGAGGTGTAGAAGAGGGCCTCGTCCGGGGAGTCCAGCGCGCGCAGTTCGCCGGCGAGCAGGTCGAGGGCGCCGTCCCAGCCGATCGGCTCGTAGTGGTCCGAGCCGGGCCGCTTGACCATGGGCTCGGTGAGCCGGCCCTGCTGGTTGAGCCAGTAGTCGGACTTGCCGTCCAGCTCGGATATCGAGTGCTCGCGGAAGAAGTCCGCGGTGACCCGGCGCGAGGTGGCCTCGTCGCTGATGTGCTTGGCGCCGTTCTCGCAGTACTCCTGCAGGTGCCGGTGCTTCGGGTCCGGCTCCGGCCAGGCGCAGCCCGGGCAGTCGAAGCCCTTGGCCTGGTTGATGTTCAGCAGGGTCAGCGCCGTCCGCCGGACGGTGGTCTGGCCCAGGGAGTACTGGAGCGCGTGCGTGACGGCGGGCAGTCCGGTCGCCCAGGTCTTGGGCGGGGTCACCTCCAGATGGTCGTCGGTGGGGTCCTCGATCGTGCTCATCGTCTGGCCTGTGCCTTTCTGCTGCTGCCCCGGTACCGGCGGATCGCGGTGGCCGTCAGATCACGCCCTGCGCCCTGAGCTGCGGTAGTTCGTCTTCGTGGATGCCGAGTTCGTGGTGGTAGATGTCGTGGTTGTGTTCGCCGAGGAGGGGGGAGCGGTGGATGGTGGTGGGTGAGTCGGAGAGTTTGAGCGGGTTGCCGACGGTGGTGTAGGTGCCGCGTTCGGGGTGGGGGACGTCCACGACGATGTCGTTGGCGCGGAGGCTGGGGTCCTCGATGATCTCTTTGGTGGACAGGATGGGTCCGCAGGGGATGTTGTGGGCGTTGAGGTGGTGCAGGACCTGCCATTTGGGGAGGGTGGTGGTCCATTCCTCGATGAGTTGGAACATTTTGGTGAGTTTGGGGAGGCGGGCTTCGGGGGTGGCCCATTCGGGGTCGTGGGCGAGTTCGGGGCGGCCGATGAGTTCGGCGATGGGGGCCCAGCCGGCGGGTTGGACGATGACGTAGACGTAGTCGTTGGGTCCGCCGGGTGCGCATTTGACGGCCCAGCCGGGTTGTCCGCCGCCGGAGGCGTTGCCGGAGCGGGGGACTTCGTCGGCCGAGGCGGTGTCCTGGGCGTTGGGGTATTCGGCCAGGGGGCCGTGGGTGAGGCGTTGCTGGTCGCGGAGTTTGACGCGGCACAGGTTGAGGACGGCGTGCTGCATGGCGACCTGCACGCGTTGGCCGCGGCCGGTGTGGGTGCGTTGGAACAGGGCGGCCAGGATGCCGGCGACGGCGTGGATGCCGGTGCCGGAGTCGCCGATCTGGGCGCCGGTGGCAAGGGGTGGTCCGCCGTCGAAGCCGGTGGTGGCCATGGAGCCGCCCATGGCCTGGGCGACGACCTCGTAGGCCTTGAAGTCGGTGTAGGGGCCGTCGCCGAAGCCCTTGATGGAGGCGTAGACGATCCGTGGGTTGATGGACCGGATGTGTTCCCAGGTGAAGCCCATCCGGTCGATCGCGCCCGGGGCGAAGTTCTCCACCATCACGTCGCTGCGGGCGATCAGCTCGGTCAGCAGTTCCTTGCCGCGTGGTGTCTTGGTGTTCAAGGTGATGCTCCGCTTGTTCGCGTTGAGCATCGTGAAGTACAGGCTGTCCACACCCGGCAGGTCCCGCAGCTGACCGCGGGTGATGTCACCCCCCGGCGCCTCCAGCTTGACCACGTCCGCACCCAGCCACGCCAGCAACTGCGTCGCCGACGGCCCCGACTGCACATGCGTCATGTCCAGCACACGAACACCCTCAAGAGCCCTGCTCACAGCTGCCCCCATTCACGCGTCCACCGATCGACCGACTGACTGAGCGGCTCCACACTGTAGATTGCATACCGTATGGAGTTGTCTTCATGGTCGCGGCAGCCGCGATGGATGTCCAGGGGGCGCCGGGAAAGATTTCCCGTCCGCGGAGTCGGCCGTCACCCGGTTTCTCCCGTATCGCCCTTTTCACCCGCCCCGCCGGGTTTCCCGTGGGGATCTGCTCTCCTGGGGAAGCCCGGACGGCAGGTTCCGGATCCTGGACGTCACCGACGCGGCGCACCCCGTGGCGCTGTCCGCTCCGGTCGGCGTCTCGAAGGGGACGTGGGCGAGCTCGAGTTTCAGCCCCGACGGCCGGACCCTGGCGCTCGGCACCGTCCCGCAACCGGGCGGCACCGCCGGCGGCGACGTGCAGTTGCGGGACGTCGCCGACCCCCGGCGTCCGCGGCGGCTGACCACCGTGACGTCCGTGACCCAGCAGGGCGTCGCCTCCGTCGCCTTGAGCCCGGACGGCACGACCCCGGCGGTCTCCGGCGGCACTACCGCCGGAGACCTCCCGCTCGCACTGGCCTTCCGGCCCGGCTTGCCGCTGCCGGCCACCGTGGACAGCGGCGGCGGAGTACGGCTGCGGGACGTGTCGTCGGCCGCCCAGCCGGTGGAGGTCCGCGGCCGGGCCCCCGCCGGGCAGACCGAGCCGGTCGCGGCGCCGGCCTTCGACGCCCGGGGGCACACCCTGATCGCGGCCGGGCTGGGTGCTGCAGGGCGGCTTCACGGGCGGGCCGCGTGCGGGGGACATCTCCGACCCGGGCCGTCCCGTCGCCCTGGGCGGCGAACTGCCGGGTGAGACCCTGCCGGTCAAGGCGCTGGCCGCGGCGCCGTCGGGAACCCGGGTGTACAGCGGCAGCGCCTTCGGCTTCGTCCGCACGTGGGACGTGCGCGACGGCACTCCTCCCCTCCTGCGCGGCGGCTCCCCCACCCTGCGGGTGGTCTTCGCGCTCGCCGTCGGCCGCCCGATGGTCTGGGGCGGCATGGTCACCGGTGTCGGCTTCGCGCCGCGGGACGGGCTGCTCGCGAGCGGCGACGCCGTCGGGCGGATCCGGCTGCGGGACACCACCGGCCCCGGCCGCCCGGCCGCCTACGGCCTGCCGGTGACCGGCCACGCGGGCTCGGTCCGATCCTGGCGTTCCGCCCGTCGCAAGGTGTGCTGACCACCGGCGGCGCCGACGGCTCCGTACGGCTGTGGCAGACCGACAGGGGCCGCGCCCGCGCCGTGCTGTGCGCGGCCACCGGCAGCGCGCCGACCCCCTGGCTGTGGCGGCAGTACGTCTCCCCGGACCGGCCCTACGACCCGCCGTGCGCCGCCCGCCGCTGACCGCCGGATCGGCCGCGGCGCGGCGGCCGCCTCAGTTTCCCGGGATGGCCATCTCCAGCCAGACCGTCTTGCCGCGCCCGTTCGGGGAGCTGTTCCACGCGCTGGTGAGGGCGTCCACCAGGTAGAGGCCCCGTCCGGACTCCGCCTGGGAACTGCCCTCCTCGGTCAGGGAGAACGCCGAGGGCACGGGCGGGTCGCTGTCGGAGTCCCGGACCTCCATGCGGATGTTGTCGCCGAAGGCGCGCAGCCGCACGTCGACGTCGCTGCCGGCGTGGATGAGCGCGTTGGTCACGACCTCGGAGGCGACGAGCTGGAGGTCCTCCGACATCTCCTCCAGGCCCCAGGCGCGCAGCGAGTCCTCCACGAAGCCCCGGGCGGCCTTGACGCCCAGCAGGTCGTGCTCCTGGAGGTGCAGGTGTCCCGTCCGCGACACGTCCCGGACGTCGGCGCCCTCGAAACGGGCCAGGAGCAGTACCGCGTCGTCGCGACGGTGATGGAATCCCGGCATCCCTGCGACGACGCGGTCTGCGAGCTCTTCGAGGTTGTCTCCCGCCGCGCGGTCGCCGGTGCGGAACAGGGTGGCCGCGGCGGCGGTGGGGTCCGGCGCACGCGCGTCCACCAGTCCGTCCGAGTACAGCATGAGCACCGACCCCGGGGCGACGGTGTGCTCCCGCCCGCGCCGGCAGGCGGGGACGGGGACACCGAGGGGCACGTTGGGGGGCGCCTCCAGGACGGTGACGCCCGCGTCCGGCCCCATGACGAGGGGTGGCGGATGACCCGCGAGGGCCACCTCGGCCACCCCGTCGGTGGTGTCGAGGGCGACCACGCAGCAGGTGGCGAGCAGATCGGTCCCCAGGCGGGCGAGCAGTGCGCCGGTCCGGTCGATGATCGCCGCGGGCCGGTGTCCCTCGGTCGCGTAGGCCACCACCGCACCGCGCAGCTGACCCATGAGGGCCGCGCTCTCGATTCCGTGGCCCTCCACGTCGCCCACCACCAGTACGACACGACGGCCCGGCAGTTCGATCACGTCGTACCAGTCACCGCCGACCTCGGACGTGGACGTGGCGGGCTCGTAGCGGGCGGTGGTCGTCAGCTGGGGCGATTCCGAGAGCACGGGCGGAAGCAGCCTCTTCTGCAGGCTTTCGGCGACCGCGTGCCGCTCGCGGCCCAGTTCCACCCGTTCGACGGCCGGCCCCATGGAGCCCGCCATCATCGACAGAACGGCCCGCTCCTCGGGCGAGAAGCGGCGGGGGCCGCCGAACTCCAGACAGCACACACCGACCACGTTGTCCTTCCCGATGTAGGGGAGGTCGATGACGTGCCGGTTGCCGACGAGGGGCAGGTAGGCCGCGGAGGGGGCCCCGTCGTCGGGGGGAAGGGGTCCGGCCGCGAGAGGGGTGCAGCGGCCGGAGACGACCAGCGCGCGCCGCTGGACCGCCTCCGCCGCGGGCTCCCTGGTGTGCAGACCGCTGCCGTGGAGAGTGCGGGCCAGGTCCGAGGAGACGCCGCTGTGCCCGACGACCCAGAGCCGGCCCCGGCCGGCGGCCGCCAGCACCAGGGCCCTGGCCTGGAACGGGACCATGACGCAGAACCGCGCCGCCCCGACGACCTGCTCCATGGTCGTGGCCTGGTTGAGCATGTCGGACAGCCGCCGCAAGGGGTACATCATGCTCATGCCCGCAGATCCGGCGACGCCGCGCACCCCCCACAGGACGTCGCCGGCTGCCTCGTCCACCGTCTCGGCACGACCGACGCGGTCGATGGGGACCAGTACGGGCATGTGCCCCGGCACGATCGCCGTGCCGTGCCCGGCGAGCGCGCGGAGGGTCTGCGCGAGCCGGTCGCCGAGCCCGGCCAGCCGCGCGCGGTCGGTGTCGTCGTAACCGCCCTGGGTCTCCGGACGGAGGACGGCCAGCGCGCCGAGGCGCAGGCCGTCGGCGACGAGCGGGGCCGCGGCGACGGCGTAGGGGTAGTTCGGCAGGTCCAGCAGATCGTCGGTCCGGGGGTCCGGGTCGGTCAGGACCACGACCGCGCCGGCCGCCAGGGCCCGTGCGGAGGCGTAGGGGGCGTCCGGCGCCATGCGTCCCGGGAGGGTGAACACCGGGGGTGAGCAGCCGCCGATCATGGCCGCCTTGAGTTCGCCGCTGTCCTCGTCCAGGAAGTACACGGCGGCCGCGATGGCCTCCAACCGGTCCACGGCTTCGCGGAGCGCGCGGTAGAGCACCGCCGCCAGATCGCCGCCCAGGACACGAGCGGGGACGATTTCGCGGTCGTGGCCTGCGACTGTCCGGCTGCTCATCACGGATGTTTCCTGTCCGTTGGCAGTGTACGTGAGGTTTCTACCCACATGTCCGTGTTCGTCACCCCGGGCGATCGGGCCGCCCCATGCCGGGCCGCTGCTCGAATCGCCTCAACTGGAGGGCAATCCCACCGAAGTTCCCACCGCCCGGGTGCCCTCGCGGGGGCCCGACTTGTACCGTACAGGCCCTGGCTCAGGTTGTTGGGTCGGAGACAACCGATCGTACGTCCAGGCGCAGGGCCCCGTTCAGGCCGGCGTCATCTCCATACCCCCAGATATCGGCTAACCCGCAGATCACGGGGGTCGTTCAGTACTTCTGCAAGGCGGGTGATGGTGTGCGCGCGACGCACGGACTGCGTGTGCTCTCGGTCTATGAGGGCTTCTTCTCCGGTGGGGCCCGGATCCTGCACAGCGACGTCGTCCTCGGACTGCGCGAGGGCGGCCAGCACCACAGCGTGCTCAGCATGCACGGCGAGGTGCACCGCGAGGCCACCCGCCAGCCGATGGAGGACGACGCCTGCTACCGGTCGCTGACCGCCGCCGGCGTGGAAATCACCTCCCTGGGCCGCAGTTTCGCCCCGGCCGGGGGCCCGAAGGCCTTCACCGGCCCGGAACTGGCCACGACGGCGAGGGCGACGGCGGCCGCCGACGTCATCCTGTCCCTCAAGGAACAGCCTCTGGAACTGCTCAATCAGGCGGGCCTGCCGCTGCGGCCCGTCGTGGTCTGCCTGCACCGCTCCGATCCGGAGAACCAGGGCCCCGCCCTGGACGAGCTGAAGGCCGCCGTCGCCGGCGGCAGGATCGCGGCCTGCGTCTGCTGCGCGGAGTCCACGCGCGTCGCGTACGAGGCCGCCGGGATCCCCGGCGAACTGCTGCACGTCATCCCGAACGGCGTGGACCTGCTGCGCTTCCGGCCCGACCCGGCGCGCCGGGTCCTGCTGCGGGCCGCACTGGGCATCCCGGACGCCGCGCCGGTGGTCGTCTTCGCCGCGCGGTACGCCACGATGAAGAACGTGCCGCTGCTCCTGCGGGCCGCGCAGGCGTGGCTGCGGCGCGAACCCGGCGGCCACGTGCTGATGTGCGGCGCGGGCATGACCGAGGCCAACCTCGCGTTGCGCGCGGACATCGAGGCGGCCTTCGACGACGGGGCGCACCTTCCCCGCGGGCTCCACCTGCTCGGTGTGCGGGGTGACATGGAGACCGTGTACGCGGCCTCGGACGTGGTGGCCCTGACGTCCTCCTCGGGGGAGGCGGCGCCGCTGTGCCTGATCGAGGGCATGATGTGCGGCGCGATCCCGGTCGCCACGGACGTCGGTGACACCGCCGCCATCGTGGCGGGCCACGGCATCATCACACCGCAGGACCCCGAGGCGATCATGTCCGCCTGGGTCGAGGCCCTCGACCGCCGGGCGGAATTCACCGCCTCGCTGACCCTCAGCCGCGAGCGCTTCAGCCGCACCCGCATGATCGCCGCGTACGCCGCGCTCCTCGACCGCGTGCACCACGGGGTGGGCGCCGCGCCACTGCCGGAGGCGCTCTGAGGCGCCCGCCGGGCGTGGGGGCCGCTACGCTCCGCAGCGCCGCGGGCAGCCGGGACACCGGCTGTGCCGTGGCGCCCGGACCGCGTGGCGCCCCCACGCAGGCAGGCGAGCCCGCCAGCCCCGGGAACGCACGAATGCCGACCGGGATCGCTCCCAGCCGGCACTTTCGTTCCCTGCGACTGCTGTGTCCGAGGGGGGACTTGAACCCCCACGCCCGATAAAGGGCACTAGCACCTCAAGCTAGCGCGTCTGCCATTCCGCCACCCGGACCGGGTGTCCGACCGCGGGGCATCCCCGCGGCGACATGGACAACGATACCAAGGATTCGGGACCGGTTTCACCTGCGTATCCCGGGGAACGCGAGTGCGGCACCGTACGCCGCCGGCGCGGGCCGGAGAGCGTACGGCGCCGCGAGAACGCGGGCGTCGCGTCTCACATGCGACGGACCTCGCGCAGCGCACCACGGCGCGTGTAGAGGAATCCGCGCAGCGCCTCGGTGTGGGGCAGTTGCGCGCTGTCACCGAGGCGGGCCATGCACGTGAGCAGGTCCTCGGCCGGGTCGATCAGTGCCGTGCAGTCCTCGTGGTGCACCAGCACGATCTCGCGGGTGCCCTCCCGCAGCTGGCTCAGCCGGAGCGAGCGGAGGGTGTCGTCGGTGACGCACCCGCCCGCGTTGCGGATCACATGGGCGTCGCCCGGGCGCAGGCCGAACATCGTCTCGACGCCGAGCCGGGCGTCCATGCAGGCGACGATGGCGACCCGGGTCTGCGGCTCGCGCTTCCTCGGGTCGAGAGGCGCGAGGGCGGCCCCGACGTCGTGACGGCGGACCAGCAGGTCCTCGGTGCCGGTCATCACAGCAGCCCGCGGACGAGGAGCGCGGTCTCCGAGGGCGTGCTGCCGACGGCGACCCCGGCGGCTTCGAGGGCCTTCTTCTTGGCCCGGGCGGTGCCCGCCGAGCCGGAGACGATGGCGCCGGCATGCCCCATGGTCCTGCCCTCGGGGGCGGTGAAACCCGCGACGTAGCCGACCACGGGCTTGGTGACCAGGCGCGAGATGTAGGAGGCGGCGCGCTCCTCGGCGTCGCCGCCGATCTCGCCGATCATCACGATGAGGTCGGTGTCGGGATCGTCCTGGAAGGCGCGCAGGCAGTCGATGTGGGTGGTGCCGATCACGGGGTCGCCTCCGATGCCGACGGCGGTGGAGAAGCCGAGGTCGCGCAGCTCGTACATCAGCTGGTAGGTCAGCGTGCCGGACTTGGAGACCAGTCCGATGCGTCCCGCGGTGGTGATGTCGGCCGGGATGATCCCCGCGTTGGACTGCCCGGGGCTGATCAGGCCGGGGCAGTTGGGGCCGATGACGCGGGTCCCGGCGGCGTTGGCGCGGGCGCGGAAGGCGACGGTGTCGTGGACCGGGACGCCCTCGGTGATGACGACGACGAGAGGGGTCCCCGCGTCGGCCGCCTCGTCCACGGCGGCGCGGACGAAGGGCGGCGGGACGAAGACGACGCTGACGTCCGCGCCCGTGGCGCCGATCGCCTCCTTGACCGACCCGAAGACCGGGACGATGCGCCCGTCGAACTCCACCTGGGTACCGGCCTTCCGCGGGTTGACGCCGCCGACGACGTCGGTGCCCGAGGCGAGCATGCGCCGGGTGTGCTGCATGCCCTGCGAGCCGGTCATGCCCTGGACGATCACCTTGCTGGTGCGGTCGATGAAGATGGCCATCGCGATCAGCTCCTTGCGGGCGCGGCGGCCCGCGCGGCCGCGCCGTCCATGGTGTCCAGTTGCTGTACGAGCGGTCCCAGCGACGCGGCGGCGGCGTCGAGGACGGCCCGGCCGCGCTCGGCGTTGTTGCCGTCCAGCCGTACGACGAGGGGCTTGGTGAGGTCGACCAGTCCGAGGGCCTGCACGATGCCGTCGGCGACGGCGTCGCAGGCGGTGATGCCGCCGAAGACGTTGACGAGGACGGAGGTGACGTCGGGGTCGGAGAGGATGACGCCGAGGCCGTCGGCCATGACCTGGGCGGAGGCGCCGCCGCCGATGTCCAGGAAGTTGGCCGGGGCGCCACCGTGGTGGGCGACCACGTCGAGGGTGCTCATGACCAGGCCCGCGCCGTTGCCGATGACGCCGACCGTGCCGTCGAGTTTGACGTAGTTCAGGCCCTTGGCGCGTGCGGCGGCCTCCAGGGGGTCGCCCTCGCCGGGGGTCTCGTACGCGGCGTGGGAGGGGTGCCGGAAGCGGGCGTTGGCATCGAGCGACACCTTGCCGTCGAGGGCGAGGATGCGGCCGTCCTCGGTCCGTACCAGTGGGTTGACCTCGACCAGGAGGGCGTCCTCCGCGGTGAAGACCTCCCACAGCGCGATCAGGACGGGTACGGCCTCGTCCGGCAGGCCGCCGGCGGCGGCGATCTGGCGGGCCTTGTCCTCGGTGACGCCCTCGTCCGCGTCGACGGGGACGCGGGCCAGGGCCCCGGGCCGGGTGGCGGCGACCTCCTCGATGTCCATGCCGCCCTCCGCGGAGGCCAGGGCGAGGAAGGTGCGCTCCGCGCGGTCGAGCAGGTAGGAGACGTAGAACTCGTCCTGGATGTCGGCGGTCTCGGTGAGCATCACCGTGCCGACGGTGTGCCCCTTGATGTCCATGCCGAGGATCGCGCGGGCCGAGGCCTCCGCCTCCGCGGGGTCGGAGGCGAGTCTCACCCCGCCCGCCTTGCCCCGGCCGCCGGTCTTGACCTGGGCCTTCACCACGACGCGTCCGCCCAGGCGCTCGGCCGCGGCCCGGGCCTCCGCGGGGTCGTCCACTACGAAGGAGTCGAGCACGGGGACGCCGTGGCCTGCGAAGAGCTCCCGTGCTTGGTACTCGAACAGATCCATCGTCAAACGCACCTGCCCTGACTGGAGTCGGCGGAGAATCCGGTGCACACCTCTGGACACCGGCTGGCCGATGGGGGATAACGGTCTGCATACAGTATTCGTCGGCTGTATGCAATGTACAGACTCCTGAACGGAATCACACGAACGACCTACGCACCGGCCCCGCACGGAAGGACCCCGACTCGCCATGCACGAGCGCAACTCCGCACCCGTGAGCAGGGCTCTTGAGGGTGTACGTGTGCTGGACACGACGCATGTGCGGTCGGGGCCGCCGGCGACGCGGTTGCCTGCGTGGCCGGGTGCGGACGGGGTCAAGCCGGAGGCGCCGGGGGGTGGCATCACCCGCGGTCAGCTGCGGGACCTGCCGGGTGTGGACAGCCTGTACTTCACGATGCTCGACGCGAACAAGCGGAGCATCACGCGGCCGAGGGCGGCGCCCGCAGCCGGGAACGTCACCGGCGGTGCGCCGCCGTAGGCGGACGGTACGGCGAGCACGTCCCTCCGCGTGCGCGGCACGACCGCCGCGCACGCCCGGGCCGAGCCTTCGGCCCGCCATTGATCCTGCCCGGACGGCGTCGTACCGGGCAGTCGCTCCCGCTTGCGAGCGGAGCACAAGGGGCGGCACCGGTCCCGCGACACGCGCGGCCGGACCTCCCGCCCCGGAAGCACCACAAGGGAACCGTCCAGGGGGCGCTGGCCCGGCTCTTACGAGGCAAGGGGAACGACAATGGCGTCATCGACATCGTCTCAACCACCCAGCTCTTACACGGAGGTGACGGACCGCAACGGACGCACGTACCGGATCGGTGAATCCGACCGGCAGATCATGGGGCGGCCCCGGTGGACCATGGTGATCCTCCCCTGGGTCGCCATGATGGCCATCAGCTCCTCGGAGTACGCGTTCACCTCCGCCGAGGACACGCTCTCCGACGCGCACAACTGGCACGGCGCGCACATCTTCTGGCTGCTCGGCGTCTGGATCCTCTTCCAGGCGGCGGTGGCCTTCCCGGCCGGCAAGATGCGGGAGAACGGCACCCTGTCGGCGCGCGCGGCGATGGTGCTCGGCGCGGCCGGCACCCTCGTCGGCTACCTGTCGCTGGCCCACGCGCCCAATGTCTTCTGGGCGTACCTGGGCTTCGGCTTCTTCGGCGGTGGCGGTGCCGGTTTCGTCTACGCGACCTGCATCAACATGGTCGGCAAGTGGTACCCGGAGCGCAAGGGCGGCAAGACCGGCTTCGTCAACGGCGGTTTCGCCTACGGGTCGGTGCCCTTCATCTTCCTGTTCAAGTCCTACATGGATCTGGGCAACTACGAGAACATCCTGGTCGTCGTGGGTGTCGGCCTGGCCCTCGCCGTCGCCGTCAGCGGCTTCTTCTTCAAGGACCCGCCGAAGAACTGGTGGCCCGCGCACATCGACCCGCTCGCGGTCTCCGACGACCCCCGGGTGCGCCGGGCGCTGGAGAAGAACCCGCCCGCGGTCAAGCAGTACACCCCGATGGAAGCCGTCAAGACCGGTGTCCTGCCGCTGATGTGGTTCTGCCTGCTCTGCACGGCGGGCGTGAACATCTTCGGTATCTCGTTCCAGGTCGACTTCGGTGACGAGATGGGCTTCGCGGGCGGCATCGTGGCGCTCGCCATGAGCCTCAAGGCGATCGTCAACGGCACCGGCCGCGGTGTCATCGGCTGGATATCCGACCGGTACGGGCGGCGGCAGACGCTGACCTTCGTCTGCGTGGTGCTGGGCCTGGCGCAGTTCGCGGTCTACTTCTCCGGCTCGATGGGCAGCATGCCGCTGTTCCTGCTGGCGTCGATGATCTCGGGCTTCGGCGGCGGCGCGATCTTCCCGTTGTTCGCCGCGATGACCGCGGACTACTTCGGCGAGAACAACAACGCCTCCAACTACGGCCTGGTCTACAGCTCCAAGCTGGTCTCCGGCCTGGTCGGTGCCGGCCTCGGCAGCGTCGTCGTGGGGGCCTGGGGCTATGGCGGAGCCTTCATCCTGGCCGGCTGCATCGGCCTGTTCACCGGTGGTCTGTCGCTGCTGCTGCGGCAGCCGGGCCGTCCCCGGGTCAAGGACATCCGGCCGAACCCGCAGCCCATCAGCCGGGAGATGGTCTGAGATGCCGGCGCGGCACCCGGTGAGCACGGCAGCATGACGGGAGCCTCAGCCGTGGAACCTCACGGCTGAGGCCCACGCGGAGGTCATCCGGAGCGGTCGGCCGCGATCGCCTTGTGATGCCGGATGACCTCTTCGACGATGAATTTGAGGAACTTCTCCGCGAAGGCCGGGTCGAGGTGCGCCTCCTCGGCCATCTGCCGCAGCCGCGCGATCTGCTCGGCCTCGCGCCCCGGGTCGGCGGGCGGCATGTGGTACGCGGCCTTCAACTCGCCCACCTGCTGCGTCGCCTTGAAGCGCTCCGCGAGCAGGTGGACCAGG
Source organism: Streptomyces sp. NPDC088354 (assembly GCF_044753585.1). NCBI lineage: Bacteria > Bacillati > Actinomycetota > Actinomycetes > Kitasatosporales > Streptomycetaceae > Streptomyces > Streptomyces sp. NPDC088354. The sequence continues at coordinate 63,868 of NZ_JBIVNJ010000035.1, forward strand.
GCCGCGTCCAGGTTGTCGATACTGCCGCGCAGGTAGCGCAGGCGCTCCAGTGCGGCCGCGTCGTCCGCGTGTCCGTCGTCCATGCGCCCAGCCTATCGAGCGGCGCGGTGATCAGTCGGTACGCCCGGTCGCGGCGACCGTCACGCCCAGGCCGATCATGGCCAGGCCGCCCGCGCCGCCGACCATCGACAGCCGGCGCGGCGAGCGCGCGAACCAGGAGCGGGCCGCGGAGGCCACCAGGCCCATGGTGCTGTCGGAGGCCAGCGCGATGACGTTGAAGACCAGGCCGAGCAGCAGCATCTGCGCGGTGACGTGTCCGGCGGCGCGGTCCACGAACTGCGGCAGGACGGCCGCGTAGAACACCATCGTCTTGGGGTTGGACACCCCGACCACGAAGCCCTCGGCCAGCGTACGCAGCGCGCCGCGCGCCGCCCCCGCCTCCCCGGCGGCCATGCTGAGCGCCTTGCGGTGGCGCAGCGCCTTGATCCCCAGGTACACCAGGTACGCGGCGCCCGCGAGTTTCAGCGCGGCGAACAGCAGGGCCGAACGTTCCACGACCGGGCCGACGCCGAGCGCGACGGCCAGGACGAGGACGTACGAGCCCAGCGTGTTGCCGGCGACGGAGGTCAGCGCGACGCGGCGGCCGTGGGCCAGCGCGCGGCCGATGACGAACAGGACGCTGGGGCCGGGGATGAGCACCAGCAGCAGCGAAACCAGGGCGAACGCCGCCAGTCGGTCGAAGGTCACCATGGCCGGAGGGTAATCGGGTATATGTTCCGGCGCACTGGATTTTCGGCGGGGCTGGAAGGCGGGACGGACATGGGTGAGCCGCAGGGCAAGGAGCTGGAGGCGGTACGGGCGCGCCGGGAGGAACTGCGCACGGCGTATCTGCGCGAGCCCGGCAAGCGACCGGCGACGACGGCGGCCGGGGTGCACCACGCGGCGTTCATCTGCCGCGACGTCGAGGAGACCATCCGCTTCTACCAGGAGTTCCTGGGATTCCCGCTGGTGGAGCTGGTGGAGAACCGCGACTACGCGGGCTCCAGCCACTTCTTCTTCGACATCGGCAACGGGAACCTGCTCGGCTTCTTCGACTTCCCCGGCCATGAGCACCCCGAGCAGCACGAGACCATCGGCGGTCTGCAGCACCTGGCGCTGTCGGTGACGGCGGAGCAGTTCGACGCGGCGAAGGGGCGCCTGGACGCGGCCGGCACCGACTACCTCGGGCCGGACCGGGGCGTGGACAACAGCCTGTACATCCGCGACCCGAACGGCCTCAACCTGGAGCTGTACCGGGAGCGGCTCGGCTACTTCGAGGGCGACGCGCTGCTGTGACCTGGGCCCGCGCCGCGGTCCCGCGGCTCAGTCCTTGTCGGCGCGGTGGTGGTAGGAGTTCCGGGTCTGCTCGGTGTGGGCGCGCATGACCTCGCTCGCCCGGGCCGCGTCGCGGTCGGCGATGGCCCTGATCAGCTCACGGTGCTCGATCCAGGACTGCTTGCCGCGCTGCCGGGCGACCGGGGTGTAGTACCAGCGCACCCGCCGGTCGACCTGCCGGGAGAGCTCGGCGAGCACCGCGTTGCCGGCCAGCTCCATCACGTACGCGTGGAGGGCGGCGTTCGCCGCCACCACCGCGTCGACGTCGTCCGCCTCGACCGCGGCCTCCCCGGTCGCGCAGAGCTCGTCCAGCCGCTCGAGACCCTCGGCACCGGCGTTGGCGGCGGCCAGGCGCGCGGCCTCGGTCTCCAGCAGCGCGCGGACGACGAGGAGCTGGTCGGCCTCCTCCTCGGTGGGCTCGTGGACGAACGCCCCCTGCGCCGGGCGCAGATCCACCCACCCCTCGGTGTTCAGCCGCTGCAGCGCCTCGCGCACCGGCTGGCGGGAGACCCCGAGGTGGCCCGCGAGTTCGGTCTCCACCAGATGCTGACCGGGGCTCAGCGCCCGGGTGATGATGAGTTCGAGCAGCGCCTCGTACACCCGCTCGCGCAGGGGCCCTGGACGCTCCAGTTTGGGCACGGATCCCTGCGACAGCCCAGTGGACAGCATCTCGGCCCCCAACCTTTCCGGGGATGATTGGCTTTCGTCTACAGTCTACCGGGGACACGGCGCGGTCGGGGCACCGTCCCGGTGCGTGACCCTCTTCACACCCCGCGGCGCCGGCGCCACTCCCCCTAGGCGGCGCCGGTGAGTTGGGACGTCTTCACGACCACCAGCACCACCAGGACGGCCAGGACGGCGACCGCGCCCGCCGCCTGGACGGGAGCCCGGTGCCGGGCGGGGGCGTAGGCGAGGGCCAGCCCGAGCGCGCCTCCGGTGAGCAGGCCGCCGAGGTGGCCCTGCCAGGAGGTGACGGCCGCGGAGATCACCAGCCACACCAGCAGCGTGACGATCAGCTGACTGCCGCCGAGGGGGTCGTAGCGCAGGCGTCGGCTCAGGACGTAGTACGCGGCCGCGAGCCCGAAGACAGCGCCGGAGGCCCCCACCGCGGGGGTGTACGGGGCGAGTACGTACTCGGCCACGCCGCCGCCGAGGGCGGCGAGCAGGTAGAGCCCGAGGTACCGGACGCGTCCGAGCTGGCTCTCGACCACGCGGCCGATGTTCCAGAGCGCGGCCATGTTGAACAGGATGTGGGTGATGCCGAAATGCCCCTCGAGCGGGCCGGCGTGGAGGACGGACGAGGTGAGGAGCCGGTACCACTCGCCGTGCGCGACACCGATCGCCCGGTAGCCCGGTGGTACCGCCCCGCCGTGGTAGACGTAGCCGTTCCCGTCGGGACCCAGCAGGCCCTGGCCGAGGCCGTCCAGGCGGACGACGATGCCCGGCCGCAGCACCTCGGCCACGTACATCGCGACGTTCAGCGCGATCAGCGCGTACGTCACCGTGGGCACGCCCGACGTGGCGATCCTGCCGCCGAAGGCCGTACGGGCCTCGCGGACACCGCGGTTGCCCTCGCGGACGCATTCGGGGCACTGATGGCCGACGGACGCCTCCCGCATGCAGTCCGGGCATATGTAGCGGTCGCAGCGAGTGCACCGGACGTGCGACTCGCGCCCGGTGTGGCGGTAGCAGGTGGTGACCGGGGGCTGGGTCCCCTGATCGGCGTCCGTGGTGCTCACGAGTGACAGCCCCCGTCGGCGTACGACACAGCAGATTCGCACGGTTGTACCCAGATCCGGCACCGCCCGTCAAACCATGGCCGCGACGCTGTTCCGCGGTCCACGGCCGGCCCCTAAGGTGAGTCCGTGACGAGCGAGGCATCCGCCGCCGAGCAGCCGGAGTTGGTCCTGCGAGGGGGCGGCGTGGCCGCCCGCTTCGACGGGGACGACGTGCGCCTGAGCGAAGGACATGTGCGGCGCCGGGTTCCGGTCGCCGCGATCGAGGAGGTCCGCGCGGCCGGCCCGCAGGGCAGCACCGCGGAGATCGTCCTCACCACGGCGGCCGGGCCCGCGACCGTGTACTCCGTCAGGCACCACAACTCCCGTGCCGTGACGGTGTTCGCGGCGGCCGTCAACGCCGCACTCCCTCCGCGCGACGCCGACGAGCCCCGGCAGGACGGCGAGGCCCTGGTGGAGGTGACCTCCACCAGGGCCCGGCCCGCGGACGACGCGAAGCCCGCCGGGGAGTCGTCCCCGGGCGACGCCGCCGTGGGTGTCGCCGGTCTGCTCCTGGCCCTCGGCTGGCTCGCGGGTCTCGTCTGGCTGCTCGTGGACGGCCAGGGGGCGCTCCGGTGGGGGCTCGGCATCCTGCCCGCCCTCTTCGGCCTCGGTGCGCTGACCGGATTCCTCACGGAGCTGGACAAGGGCCTGGTGCTGCGCCGCCGCGGCATCACGGTGATCGCCGCCTTCGACCGCAGCGAAGAGGCCGCCGACAGCGAGAGCCCGTCGGTGACCGTCTACCGGTACACCGACCTCAAGGGGGTCGTCCGCGACTACCGGGGCAGCGGCCGCAAGGTCGAGGGCGACGCGAAGCGCGTGGAGATCACGTACGACCCGGACCATCCCGAGGTGGTCTCCGGCACCGGCTGGTACGCCCGGCTCGCGGGCGTCACGGTCCTGGGGCTGCTCACCCTCGCGCTGTTCGCCGGCGCCCTGTACCTGACCGTCGGCAGCGTCGTGGACGTGTTCTGATCCCCTCATTCCCCCTGCGTGGGCGCGGCCTTGACCGCACAATGGGATGCTGTAGACAATCTGCGTGAGTGCCGGCGACGCCGCGCCGCGCGGCACCGCACGTTCGCATGGCAACCTTCGTAGCAAGGGCCGAACCGGCCGCCCGCACGGACAGAACCGGGACTGATCGACATGGGACGGGTCACCGAACGGCGCCGCGTACTGCGGATCAGGGACGGCGCCATCGACCACCGGGCGGACACCCTGGTCGCCGAGGAGCCGCTGGAGATACGGCTGAACGGCAAGCCGCTCGCCATCACGATGCGCACACCGGGCGACGACTTCGCCCTGGCGGCCGGATTCCTGGTCAGCGAGGGCGTACTCGGCGGCGCGGAGGAACTGGCGAACATCGTCTACTGCGCGGGCGCGACGGTCGACGGTTCCAACACGTACAACATCGTCGACGTCCGGCTCGCGCCCGGCGTCCCCGTCCCCGACATCACGCTGGAGCGGAACGTCTACACGACGTCCTCCTGCGGCCTGTGCGGCAAGGCCAGCCTCGACGCGGTCCGCACCACCGCGCGCTGGCCCATCGCCGACGCCACCCCGCTCCGGCTCGAACCGGCCCTGCTGTCCGCGCTCCCCGACCGGCTGCGCGCCGCCCAGCAGGTCTTCGACCGGACCGGCGGCCTGCACGCCGCGGCGCTCTTCACCGCCGACGGCGAGCTGCTGGACGTCCGCGAGGACGTCGGCCGCCACAACGCCGTGGACAAGATCGTCGGACGCGCCCTCCAGCAGGGCCTGCTCCCCCTCGCCGGGAAGATCCTCATGGTCTCCGGCCGGGCCTCCTTCGAACTCGCCCAGAAGGCGGTGATGGCCGGCATCCCCGTCCTGGCCGCCGTCTCCGCCCCGTCCTCCCTCGCCGTCGATCTCGCCGCCGAGTCGGGCCTCACCCTCGTCGGCTTCCTGCGCGGCACCTCCATGAACGTGTACGCGGGCGAGGAGCGCATCGCCCTGCCCGCGCCGGCGGCCGGCCGGGGCTGACCGGCCCCTCGCTCCCTGCCGTCAGCCGGGGGTGGACAGTGTCCACCGCGCGGTGGACACTGTCCACCATGCCGACCGACCCCCGTGCCCGCCTGCTCGGCGCCGCCCTCGCCGTACTCGACGAGGAGGGCGTGGAGGGCCTGACCCTGCGGGCGATCGCGCGCCGGGCCGATGTGTCGCACGGCGCCCCGCTCAAGCACTTCCCGCACCGCGCGGCGCTGCTGTCGGCCGTGGCGACGGCCGGCTTCCGGGAGCTCAACGCCTCGGCGGAGGCCGCCGTAAAGGACTGCGCCGAAGGGGCTTCGGCGCGGACCCGGCTGCGGGCCGGGGCGCGCGGGTACGTGGGCTACGCCCTCGGGCGGCCCGCCATGTTCGCCCTGATGTTCCGGCACGACCTGCTCGACCCCCGGGACAGGGAACTCAGCCGGGTGAGCCTGTCGGCCTTCGACGACCACCTGCTCGTGCTCGTACGCGCCGCACAGGCGGAGGGCTGGCACCCGGCGGCCGACCCCCGCGCGCTCACCGGAGCACTGTGGTCGGGGCTGCACGGCCTCGTCCAACTCTGGCTGTGGGGCTCCCTCGCCCTGGCGACCGGCGCGGCGTCCGTCGACGCGGCGCTGGACGCCCTGTTCACCTCGCTCGACCTCAAGGAATGCCGACGATGACGGAGACCTACGGCTTCGACCGCGAAACCGCACTGACCCCGCGCCCGGGCGAGCCCTCGCTCCACGACGCGGAGCTCCACGAGGGCTGGCGGATCGGCATGGGCATCAACGGCGGCCTGCTGCTCGCCCTCGCCGGACGGGCCCTGGCGGCCGAACTCGGCGGGGGCGAGCAGGGGCACCGCGACCCGTTCTCGATCAGCGCGTACTATCTGTCGACCTCGCGCCCCGGCCCGGTCACCGTCCGCACCGAGACGCTGCGCCGCGGCCGTACGGTCTCCACCGGCACGGCGTCGGTCGTGCAGGAAGGCCAGGAGCGGCTGCGCGCCATCGCCACCTACGGCGACCTGGACGGTCACGACCACGCGGGTGACGTGCGGACCTCCGCGACGCCCCCGCCGATGCCGCCGCCGGAGCAGTGCGTCGGCACCGACATGGCACCGCCCGACTTCCTGAAGATCTCGCCGATGCTGGACCGGATCGAGCTGCGGCTGGACCCGGACACGGTCGGCTGGGCGGTCGGGGCGCCGTCCGGGCGCGGGCTGATCCAGGGCTGGCTGCGACTGCCCGACGGACGTGAACCGGATCCGCTGATGCTGCTGCTGGCCGTCGACGCGCTCCCGCCGGTCAGCTTCGACCTGGGCATACGCGGCTGGGCCCCGACCCTGGAACTGACCGCCCACGTCCGGGCCCGGCCCGCGCCGGGCTGGCTGCGGCTGAAGCACTCCACGCGCAACTTCGCCGACGGCTACATGGAGGAGGACGCCGAGGTCTGGGACTCCGCGGGCCGTCTCGTGGCGCAGTCGCGGCAGCTGGCACGGGTGCGGCTGCAGGAGGACGCGTAGCGTCCGGCGCACGCCGCGACCCGCACCCGCCCGCCGTCAGTGCAGTCGCTGCCGCCAGTCCTCGGGTACCCGGCCGTGCGGGCCCGGGGACGGCTGGCTCTCCGGGCGGGAGGTCGGCGGGGGCAGGGCGGGACCGTCGTAGTACTCCTCGGTCTCGACGTTCCAGAACCAGTCCTCACCGGGCTCGAAGCTGGTGATGAACGGGTGGCCGGCCTCACGGGCGTGCCGCGTGGCGTGCTGGGACGGCGAGGAGTCGCAGCAGCCGATCCGCCCGCACTCGGCGCAGCGCCGCAGGTGCAGCCACCAGCCCGGCCCCTCGCCCGCGCCGCAGTCGGCGCAGCCCTCCCCGCTCGGCTTGGCCGTGGGGTCGATGCCCGGAATCGTACGGTCGTCCGCCATGCTGGACCCGCCTCCTTCGCGCGCGATCACGTCTCCCCGCATGCTAGCCATCCCGCCGCTCCCCCACCGCTCGAAGCGGCGACCCCGTGCACGCGGCTGCGCCTCAGGCCGTGGCGCTCAACCCAGGCATGCGCTCCGTCCCGGGTCCGCCTACCACGTGGGCCTGACCGGGCCGTTCGGGGCGACGCGGCGGAGGTCGTCGGTCAGGGCGCGCACGCGGTCGCGGCCGAGGGCGGCGGTCCAGGGGCGGACGGCGTCGGCGGCGGCGGCCTCGGCGGCGCGGGTGCAGGCGTGGCCGCGGTCGGTGAGGACGACGAGCCGGGCGCGGGCGTCGTCGGGGTGCGGGCGGCGCTCGGCGTAGCCCTTGGCGACGAGTTCGTCGACGAGCTGGCCGGCGGCCTGCCGGGTCACCCCGAGGTGCCCGGCGAGCTCGGTGACGGTGGCGCCGCTCGCGGCCATGCGGGCGAAGGCGAAGCCGTGGGCGGGGCGCAGGTCGGTGTAGCCGCGGGCGACGACGCCGTCGTGGATGGCGGTGGTGAGGGCGCCCGCGGCCGCGAGCAGGGTGATGCCCAGGTCCGTGGCCAGGGCCTCTTCGGCGTTCATGGGAATCACCTTGACACAGTGCGCAAGCAGCTTGAGCATATAGGCAAGCAACTTGCGCAAGTTGCTTGCCCATAGCCCTGTGAGGAGTCCCCATGCCCGTCGTCCGCGCCTCCGACGCCCTCGTGCACGACCTGCACGGCGTCCGTTTCGCCTCGTACGCCGCGACCGCCACCGGCAGCCGGGAGATCTGCGCCTGGCGCGGCGAGATGCCGCCGCGCACCGCGGGTCCCGCGCACGTCATCAGCCGGGAGGAGGTGTTCCTGGTGCTCGGCGGCACGCCCCGGCTGTCGCTGGACGGCGAGCGTCACGACCTCTCCCCCGGTGACGTGGCCATCGCGCCCGCCGGATGCTCCCTGGTACTGGAGAATCCGGCGGACGAGCCCGCCGCGCTGTGGGTGACCACGAGCACCGGCCTGGAGGCGTCCTTGGCCGACGGCTCGCGGCTCAGCCCGCCTTGGGCGCGCTGAGCGGGGTCACTGCAGGTGCGCGGTGTCGTTCCACAAGGTGATCGCGGGGTCCCCGTACTCCCAGCCGAGAACGGAGAGCGACGCCGGGGCCAGGCTCAGCACCATGCCCCGCATCGGGTCCAGGCGCAGCCACCGGGCGGCGAGGGTGCGCAGGAAGTGGCCGTGGGCGAAGACCACGGCGTCACTGTCCTCCGACTTGGCCCAGGCCACGACCTCGTCGGCACGGTTGGCGACCTGCCAGGAGGTCTCGCCGCCGACCACGCCGTCGCGCCAGATCACCCAGCCCGGCCGCTCCTCGCGGATCTCCGGCGAGGTGCGGCCCTCGTACTCCCCGTAGTCCCACTCCCGCAAGGCGTCCCAGGGCTCCGCGCGGTCACCGAAGCCGGCCAGCTCGCAGGTGTCGCGGGCGCGCTGCAGCGGGCTGGTGCGGACCCGGGCGCCGGGGAAGTCGTGCCAGGGGGCGCGGGCGAGCCGCTTGCCGAGCAGGCGCGCGGCCTCGCGTCCCTCCTCGGTCAGCGGGATGTCGGTGCGGCCGGTGTGCTGGCCGCTCTTGGACCACTCGGTCTGTCCGTGCCGGACGAGCACGAGGCGCGAGGCCATCGGGAAGCCACCTCCTTGGGACGGCTTCGGTGGTGTCGCCGTCGGGATCACTGACGAAAGCACGGTGCGCGGGCTCGGGCGCGGCGACGACGCCGATACGCTGGAGAAACGATTCCGCCGAGCCCTCAGAAGTCACGGGGACAGTGTCTCCCCCGACCGGGCGGGCGCACAAAACGACGCCCGGTCGGCCACCGGGGAACCGGCCGGCCGTGACCGCCGCGGACAGGGCGCGTACGCTGCCGGTCGCCGAGCCGCCGCCGAGGAACGAGGAGCCGGATGACCCCCGTGACACAGCCCCTGGACGTGCGGTGGATCCACGGATCGCCGTCCGCGAAGCACAACACCGACCCCGACATCCAGGTCTTCGCCTACGCCGAGGACACCGTGATCCTGCGGCAGAACAAGGCGGTCCACTACGAAGCACCCTTCCTCTACCTGCTCTTCGGCGAGGAGCGGGCCGTCCTGATCGACACCGGGGCCACGGAGTCCGCCGCGTTCTTCCCGCTGCGCCGGGTGGTGGACGAGCTGGTCGCCGCGTGGCGGGAGCGGCATCCCCGGGAGGCGTACGGGCTGCTGGTGCTGCACACGCACGCGCACGGCGACCACGTCGCGGGCGACGGGCAGTTCGCGGACCGCCCGGACACCGTGGTCGTCCCGGCCGGCCGCGACGGCGCGTGGCCCTTCTTCGGCTTCGACACGGACCCGGACGCGGTGGCCCGCGTCGACCTCGGCGGCCGGGTCCTGGAGTGCCTGGCGACCCCCGGCCACCACGAGGCCGCGGTCACCTACTACGACCCCCGCACCGGCTTCCTCCTCACCGGGGACACCGTCTACCCGGGCCGGCTGTACGTCGCCGACTGGGCCGCCTTCGTACGCACCGTCGACCGGCTCATCGCCTTCGCCGCGGAGCGGCCGGTCAGCCATGTGCTGGGCTGCCACATCGAGATGAGCCGCGAGCCCGGGGTGGACTACCCGGTGCGCACCACCTACCAACCGGACGAACCACCGCTGGAGATGACGGTAAGTCAGCTCCACGCGATACGGCGGGCGATCGACGAGATCGGCGGCCGCCCCGGCAGCCACCCCTACCCCGGCTTCGTGATCTGCCGGCAGGGCTGAGGGCACGGGACCGAGGACATGTACGCCGCTGCCGTGACCCTGACCGTCCTGCTGCTGCTCGAAGTCGTCCCCTCGGCCGTCGCCCAGCTCGCCCGGGCCCGCCCGGGTCTGGAACGCCTGAACGAACTCACCCGCCTCGGCGTACTCCAGGGCCGGCATCCCCGGGTGCCGGCCCTGCTCGGCTCGCTGCACGCGCTCGGCGCCGCGGCCGTGATCGCGGGTCTGTGGCGACCCGTGCTCGGTGCGGCCGGGGCCGCGCTGGAGGCCGCGATCTTCGGCTGGACGCTGTACCGCCAGGTGCGGGCCGGCGACCGGGGGCGCGCCCTCGGCGCCTACCTGCTCTTCCTCGCGATGGCCCTGGCCGTCCTGGTGGTGAACGCGCTGCGCGGCTGAGCCCGATCGTCCCCGCGGGCCGGCGAGGAGCTGCGGACCAGGACGCCGCGCCCGTGCACGGTGGCCGCGGGCGCGGCCGCCGCGGTGGACGCGGCGGACTCCGCCTGGCGTCCCCAGCGCTTGGCGATGACGGCGCAGACCATGAGCTGCATCTGGTGGAAGAGCATTAGCGGGAGCACCGCGAGCCCGGCCTGCGCGCCGAACAGCACGGTCGCCATGGGCAGTCCGGCGGCGAGGCTCTTCTTGGAGCCGGCGAAGACGATGGTGATCCGGTCCGCCCGGCCGAAGCCGAGCCGCCGCGCGCCGTACGAGGTCAGCGCGAGCATCGCGGCCAGCAGCAGGGCCTCGGCCAGCAGCAGCCCGAGCAGCCGCAGCGGGGTCACCAGGTGCCAGATGCCGCCGACCACGCCCTCGCTGAAGGCGGAGTAGACGACCAGCAGGATCGAGCCGCGGTCGACGAGTCCGAGCACCTTCTTGTGCCGCAGGACGAAGCCGCCGATCCAGCGGCGCAGCACCTGTCCGGCGACGAAGGGCATGAGCAGCTGCACCACGATCCCGAGGACCGAGTCCAGCGAGAAGCCCGCACCGCTGCCGTCCAGCAGCACCGCCGCGAGCAGCGGGGTCAGCACCAGACCGGCGAGGCTGGAGAAGGAGCCGGCGCAGATGGCGGCGGCGACGTTGCCGCGCGCGATGGAGGTGAAGGCGATCGAGGACTGGATGGTGGAGGGAACCAGGCACAGGAAGAGCAGACCGGTCCACAGCTGCTGCGTCAGCAGGTACGGCACCAGGAGGCGGGCCGCCAGGCCGAGGACGGGGAACAGGACGAACGTGCAGGCCAGCACCGTCGAATGGAGCCGCCAGTGGCGCAGCCCGTCCATCGCCTCGCGGGTGGACAGCCGCACCCCGTACAGGAAGAAGAGCAGCGCCACGGCCCCGGTGGACGCCCCTCCCGCCACGTGGGCGCCGGCGCCTCTGGCGGGCAGCAGGGCGGCGAGCAGCACGGTGCCGAGCAGCGCCGCGATGTAGGGGTCCAGAGGGAGCCAGGACGGGTAACGCAGGCGGCGCATGGACTTCCTCATCGGTGCACGGACGTGGCCTTCCCAGCTTGCCCGGCGCGTGATCGATCGTAAATGGCATTGACCGCACTGACTGTCATCGCGTTTGGCGATGACCGCCGTTAGGCTGGGCGCATGTTCGACCCGGTGCAGTTGCGGACCTTCGTCACGGTCGCGGGAACGCTGAGCTTCACGCAGGCCGCCCGGCGGCTGGGGCTGCGCCAGTCGACCGTCAGCCAGCACGTGCGGAAGCTGGAGGAGGAGGCGGGGCGGCAGTTCTTCGCGCGGGACACGCACAGCGTGGAGCTGACCGAGGACGGCGAGGCCATGCTGGGCTTCGCGCGCACGATCCTGGAGGCCAACGAGCGGGCGGCGGGCTGGTTCGCGGGCACCCGGCTGCGCGGGCGGCTGCGCCTGGGCGCCTCGGAGGACTTCGTGCTGACCCGGCTGCCGGAGGTCCTGGAGGGCTTCCGGCGCGAGCACCCGGAGGTCGACCTGGAGCTGACGGTCGAGCTGTCGGCGACCCTGCACCGGCGGCTGGCCGCCGGGCGGCTGGACCTGGTCCTCGGCAAGCGCGCGGCCGGCGACACGCACGGCGAACTGGTGTGGCGGGACCGGCTGGTGTGGGTGGCCGGCGAACGGTTCCGGCTCGACGCGCAGCGCCCGGTCCCGCTGATCCTCTACCCGGCCCCGGCGATCACCCGGGCGCGGGCGCTGGAGGTCATGGAGAAGCACGCCCGGTCCTGGCGGATCGCGTGCACGAGCGGCTCGCTGAGCGGGCTGATCGCCGCGGCCCGCGCGGGACTCGGGGTGATGGCGCACGCCGAGGGGCTCGTCCCGCCCGGCCTGGTGCGGGTGCCGTCCCGCGCGGGCCTGCCGGAACTCGGCGGGGTGGACTTCGTGCTGCTGCACGGCTCCCGGCGGCCCGCGGCGCGCGAGGCGGCGGACGCGCTGGCGGCGGCGATCCTCGACGGATCCCTTCGGTCTTGACATCCTCCCCGCCCTAAACCTGAAGGGCGGGGATTCCTGGCTCACGTGGGCTGGGAACCAGCGGTCCGCCAGCTCTTACACGATCGGCACCAGCCGGGTTGAGACCAGCCCGGACCAGCATCACGCGGGCGGAGTTCTTGTCCCTGGACGAGACGGCTCCGCACGCGGTGCAGGTGTAGGTACGTTCCGAAAGAGGAAGTGCGTGCTTGGTTCTCGCTCCGCACTGCGCGCAGTCCATGGTGGTGTGCGCGGGATGCACCAGGCGGACGTCCCGCCCGTGCTTGCGGCCCATCTCGATCAGAGCCGCCTTCGTGGCCCCGATCGCCGCGTCCGCCGCCTTACGGGCCATGCCGGACTTCGCCAGGAACTTCGGCCGGAAGTCCTCGACCGCGATCGCGTCGTGGTCACGGACGACGCGCTTGGCCCACTTGCGGGCCGTGTCCTGGCGTTGCCTGGCGATCTTCTTGGACACCTTTGCGGCGGCCCGGCGGGCTCTGCGGTAGCCGGCGGTGTCGGGCTTGTTCTTCGGGGTGCGGCGGCGGGCCATCATCTTCTGGTAGCGGGCGAGTTTCGCCGCGGCGGTCCTGCCGTGCTGGGCGTGGGGCAGGTCGTGGAGGTCGCTGGTCGTGGTGGCGGTTTCGCGGACGCCCCAGTCGATACCGATGACCGCGCCGGTGGCGGGCAGTGGCTGCGCCTGGACGGCGACGACGAAACTGGCGTACCAGTGGCCGAGGCTGTCCCGGTAGACGCGTACCGACGTCGGGTCGGCGGGCAGGTCGCGGGACCAGACCACCGTCAGGGCGATGCCGCCGGCCAGGTGCAGGCGCCTGTCCTTGAGCCTAAAACCCCGGGTGGTGTAGTTCAGCGATGGGGCGGCCTCGCGTTTGCGCTTGTTGCGGGGCATGCCTGCGCGCTGCCGCATCGGCAGCCGCGCCGTGATGTCCTTCGACGCCTTGGCGCGGGACTTCGCGAAGTCCCGGACGGTCTGCTGCTGCGGCACCGAGCTGCCGTCCCGCAGCCATGCCGTCGACCGCCGGGCCTGGGTCAGCATTTTGTCGAGCTGCGCGGGGCCGCAGGTGGTCTTCTGCTCGGAGGTCTGGTTCAGGGCGTGGATCTTGCGGGACACGGCCACGCACTCGTTCCACACCCACCGGCACCGCGCCCACTCCGCCTCCAGACCGGCACGCGCCGTCGACGACACGCGCAGCCGGTAGGTGTACCGGGCATGCCCGGACCCCTCCTCGGCCGTCGCTGTCGCCGTCATGTCCCGGAACGTAACAGTCGCCACTGACAACGAAAGAGAGTGCAGGTCAGGACAGATGCGCAAACTACTCCGCCGCTTCGCGGCTCCTGCCCAAGGACCCATTCCTCCCCGGCCTGAAGGCCGGGGCATCCTGGGAGAAATCAGGTGATCTGCTTCACCAGGCGCAGGTAGGGCACGGTCTCCACATGCCGGACGCCCTCCAGCGCGCCGACCCGCTCGCTCAGATAGCGGTACATCTCTGCGGTGTCGCGGCAGATGACGACGGCGACGATGTTGGACGTGCCGGTGGTCGCCGCGACGAAAGCGGTCTGCCGGTGGGCGGCCAGCGCCGTGCCGACCGAGTGGAGCTCCGCCGGGGCCGCGGTGATCCAGAACACCGCCCGGGTGTCGTGGCCGATCCACGCCGTGTCCAGCTGCACGTCGGTGTAGAGCACCCCTGAGCCGCGCAGCTGCTCCAGCCGGCGCTTGACGGCCGACTCCGACAGCCCGGTGGCCCGGTGCAGTTCGGGGTAGCTCGCGCGCCCGTCGCGCGCGAGGGCGGTGAAAAGGGCCTCGTCGGTGGCGTCGAGGACGACGGTGCCGGCCTCCGGGAGGACCGGCGGGGGCAGTCGCAGGGGGGCCGCCTCCTGCTCGGTGAGCGCGTCCCGTTTGGCGAACCAGCCCATCGCGCCGCCGTAGAAGGTGTGCAGGATGCTGTGCGCGCCGATCTCCACGATGCTCGGGGTGCGCGGCAACCGTCCCAGCACCAGGGCGTCGTGCTCGCCGTGGCTGCGGGGCCGGGTGATGCACATGACCTCGGTGCCGCCGGACATCAGCGAGATCCACGCGGTGTCCTCGCGCCGGGCCAGCGCCTTGGCCAGCGACTCGGCGGCCTCCGGCGTGCTGCGCAGCCGCAGCGCCCAGCGCGTCCTGCCGAGCAACTCCTGCTCGGGAAGGCCCAGCACGCGCATCCCGAAGTCGGTGTACAGGCGGCGGTAGCGGCGCGCCACGGTCTGGTCGGAGACGCCCAGCACGTCCGCGATCCGGCTGAAGGGGGCGCGGCCGTCGAGCTGCAGGGCGTGCAGCAACCGCTGGTCCAGCTCGTCGAGCATGTGGGAATCCATCACTGCACCTCTCGTGATGTCGGAATCCGGCGCATCCCAGCACGTGGCTGGAAGAACCGGGCCACCCTTCGCGATGGTACGGAACAGGACCTTCGACGGACCTCTCGACGGACCTCTCGACGGAGAACAGGGAAGACCATGCGTAAATGGGGACCGCTGGTGGCGGTCTGTCTCGGCACCTTCATGCTGCTGATCGACGTGACGATCGTGATCGTCGCGCTGCCGGACATCGCGGGTGCGCTCGACGCCTCGCTGTCCGACCTCCAATGGATGATCGACGTGTACGCGCTGGCGCTGGCCGCCCTCCTGCTGGGCGCGGGCTCGGCGGCCGACGTCATAGGACGCCGCCGGATGTACGTGGCGGGGACCGCGCTGTTCGCCGCCGCGTCGCTCGCCTGCGGCCTGGCCCCGGGAGCGGGCTGGCTGGTGGCCATGCGCGCCGTGCAGGGGGTGGGGGCGACCGCGATGTTCGCCACCACGATCTCGCTGCTCGGCGCGGCCTACCAGGGGCGCGACCGCTCGGTGGCGCTCGGTGTGTGGGGCGCGGTCAGCGGCGCCGCGGCGGCGCTCGGCCCGGTGCTGGGCGGCCTGCTGACGCAGGGGCTGGACTGGCGGTGGATCTTCTTTGTCAACCTCCCCGTCAGCGTCGTCGCCATCGCGCTGACGCTCCGCGTGGTGAGCGAGTCGAAGGGCCGCAGCGGCGCGCGGATCGACTGGCCCGGCACAGCGTCCTTCACCGCCTTCGCGGGGCTCACCACCTTCGCGGTGATCCGCGCCGACGAGGCCGGGTGGGCCTCGGCGCGCACGATGGCGACCCTCGCCGGCGCGGCGGCGGCACTGGCCGTCTTCGTCCTGGTGGAGCGGCGTTCCGCGCACCCGATGCTGGACCTCGCGCTGTTCCGGGACCGCTCCTTCACCGGCGTCATGGTCGGCGCGTTCGCGCTCGCGGGCACGGCGTTCGGCGTCCTGGCCTACACCTCGCTGTGGCTGCAGACGCTGCTGGGGCTGAGCCCGGTGCGCGGCGGCCTGGTGCTGATCCCGCTGGCACTGGCGGCCTTCGTGGCCTCGGCGCTGGGCGGCCGTCTCCTGCACGGGGCGCCGCACCGGCTGGTGATCGGCGGCGGGCTGGTGCTGATCGGCGCCGGAGCGCTGGCGCAGGCGGTGCTGGACGCGGACTCCGGGTGGGCCTCGCTGACCGCGGGCCTGGTGGTGGCCGGGCTCGGCGTGGGCCTGGTCAACCCGGCGATCGCGGGCGCGGCGCTGGCCTCCGTACCGCCCCGGCGGGCGGGCATGGCGGGCGGCGCGGTCAACACCTTCCGCCAGCTCGGCTACGCGCTGGCGGTCGCCGTCTTCGGCACGCTGCTCACCGGCCGGATGGAGGACTCGCTGCGCGACTCCGGCGTCACCGACCCGCACACCGCCGCCCGGGTACTCGCGGGCGGCGGCGCGCGGGAACTGCTGGCGCGGGTTCCCGAGGGCCGGCGCCCGGCAGCCGACCACGCGCTGCACGCCGCCTTCGCCTCCGGGCTGAACGCCGCCGCCGTGACGGCGGGGATCGCGGGACTGGTCGCGGGCGCGGTCGTGCTCGTCCTCGTACGGTCGAAACCGCAGGCGGCAGCGCCCGAGCAGAGCGTTCCGGAGCCCGCGGCCGCGCTGTAGAGCGAGGGTGATCCCGGCGCGGGGATTTGGTGCAGATCCAAACGGGGTTCCCTCCACCCGGACACCACCTTCCGGCCTCATGTTCCTTGCGGTAACAGGGAATCCGCTCGTCACCGGGGTGCGGGGGTCCCTCCGGGGACCCTCACACCCGGTCACCGCACCCCTCCCGCGCCGCGGCGCCATCGGGTAGCTTCTGCAACCGCCCGAGCGGCCGAGGAGCGACCTTGCGCGAGTTCACCATTCCCCCACTGGTGACGGCACCCCAAGTCGGCGGCCTTGCGGACTCCGTGTTCGCCGCCGCCGCCGAGGAGCCGGACCGTGTCGTGCTCAGCCGCAGGACGGGCCCGGAGGGCGCCGAGTGGGAGGACGTCACCGCCGCCGGCTTCCGCGACGAGGTCGTCGCGGTGGCCAAGGGCCTGCTGGCGCACGGCATCCGCTTCGGCGACCGGGTCGGGCTGATGTCCCGTACCCGCTACGAGTGGACCGTGCTCGACTACGCGTTGTGGACGATCGGCGCCCAGCCCGTGCCGATCTACCCGACGTCCTCCTCCGAGCAGGTGCGCTGGATGCTCCACGACTCGGGCGCGGTCGCCTGCGTCGTGGAGCACGAGGACCACGCGATGACCATCGGCGCGGTCGTCGACGAACTCCCCCGGCTGGCCCGGCTGTGGCAGCTGGACTCCGAGGCGCTCACGGAGCTCGCCCGGGACGGCGCCGAGATCGACGACGACACGGTCCACCGGCACCGCATGGCCGTCACCCCGGACGGCCCGGCCACCGTCATCTACACCTCCGGCACCACCGGCCGGCCCAAGGGCTGTGTGATCAGCCACGCCAATTTCATGGCCGAGGCCGACAACGTCATCGCCAAGTACGAGCCGGTCTTCCATTCCAAGCCCGGTGACGAGGCCTCGACCCTGCTCTTCCTCCCGCTCGCCCACGTCTTCGGCCGCATGGTGGAGGTCGCGGCGGTACGCGCCCGGGTGCGGCTGGGGCACCAGCCCAATCTGGCCGCCGCCGAACTGCTCCCGGCGATGGCCTCCTTCAAGCCGACCTTCGTGCTCGCGGTCCCGTACGTCTTCGAGAAGGTCTTCCAGGGCGCCCGCCGCAAGGCCGAGGCGGGCGGAAGGCTCGGCCCCTTCGAGAAGGCCGTCGAGATCGCGGTACGGCACGCGGAGGCCATGGAAGCGCGCGCCTTCGGCACCGGCCCGGGCCCGAGCACGGGACTGCGGATGCAGCACCAGCTCTACGAGAAGCTGGTCTACGGCAAGGTGCGCGCGGCCCTCGGCGGCAAGGTCCGGCACGCCTTCTCGGGCGGTTCGGCGATGGACCGCAGACTCGGGCTGTTCTTCGACGGCGCGGGCGTACGGATCTTCGAGGGGTACGGACTGACCGAGACCACGGCCGCCGCCGTGGCCAATCCCCCCGAGCAGACACGTTTCGGCACGGTCGGCCTGCCCGTGCCCGGCACCGGCGTGCACATCGCCGACGACGGCGAGGTGTGGGTGCGCGGCGGACAGGTCTTCACCGAGTACCTCAACAACCCCAAGGCCACGGCGGAGGTCCTGCACGACGGCTGGCTGGCCACCGGTGACCTCGGCGCGCTCGACGAGGACGGCTACCTGACCATCACCGGCCGGAAGAAGGAGATCCTGGTCACCAGCGGCGGCAAGTCCGTCTCCCCGGTGGTGCTGGAGGACCGGGTGCGTTCCCACCCGCTGGTGTCGCAGTGCGTCGTGGTCGGCAACGACCGGCCGTTCATCGCCGCGCTCCTCACCCTCGACCCGGAGGGCATCGGGCACTGGCTGACGATGCGGGGCAAACCGCAGCTGCCGATCGCCAGGCTGATCCACGACGCCGACCTGGAGACCGAGATCCGCCGGGCCGTGGTGGCCGCGAACACCCTGGTCTCGCAGGCGGAGTCGATCCGCACCTTCCGCATCCTGGCCGGCCAGTTCTCCGAGGCGGAGGGGCTGCTCACCCCGTCGCTGAAGCTGAAGCGGAAGGCCATAGAGAAGGCGTACACACGGGAGATCGAGGCGCTGTACCGGCACTGAGCCCGGGGCCGCGGGATTCCCGGGCCGGCCCGGGCCGGCCCGGGAATGCGCGTGGGGGCCTTGATCGTTGTCCCGTGCGTTGCCCCGATGACGATCGACGACCCGAAGGATCAGCCGCCTGTGAGCACGGTCCCTGACATCACCCTCAACAACGGCGTCACGATGCCGCAGCTCGGCTTCGGCGTCTGGCAGGTGCCGGACGACGAGGCGGCGGACGCCGTCGGCACCGCCCTGGAAGCCGGCTACCGCAGCATCGACACCGCCGCGCTGTACCGGAACGAGCAGGGCACCGGCCGCGCCATCGCCGCCTCCGGCATCGCCCGCGAGGACCTGTTCGTCACCACCAAGCTGTGGAACACCGACCAGGGCCACGAGAACGCGCTGCGCGCCTTCGACGCCTCCCTGGCCAAGCTCGGCCTCGACTACGTCGACCTCTACCTGATCCACTGGCCGACCCCGGCCCGCGGTCTGTACCTGGAGACCTGGCGGGCCCTGGAGAAGATCCACGCCGACGGCCGGGCCCGCGCCATCGGCGTCTCGAACTTCCCGGTCGCGCAGCTGCAGCACCTGCTCGACGAGGGCGGCGTCGTGCCCGCCGTCAACCAGATCGAGCTGCACCCGAACCTCCCGCAGGCCGAACTGCGCGCCTTCGGCGCGGCCCACGGCATCGCCACCGAGGCGTGGTCGCCGCTCGGCCAGGGCCGCGGCCTGCTCGACGAGCCGGCGCTCGCCGCGGTGGCCGCCAAGCACGGCAAGAGCGCGGCGCAGATCGTGCTGCGCTGGCACCTCCAGCTCGGCAACGTGGTCATCCCCAAGTCCGTGACCCCCTCCCGGATCAGGGAGAACTTCGACGTCTTCGGCTTCGAGCTGGACGCCGAGGACCTGGCGGCGATCGACGCCCTCGACAACGGCGGCCGCCTCGGCCCCGACCCGTCGGCCTTCAACTGACATTCCTCGCAGTGCACGGCGGGAGGGCGGCGGCACCAAGACCCGTGCCGCCGCCCTCCGTCGTGCCGGGGCCCTCCCGCCGGGGACCGCGCGGGTCTACTCTGCGGTCGTGCTGGACTACGAGACGGAGGCCGCCCGGTACGACGCCACCCGGGGCGGGACACCGCGGGCCCGGGCCGCCGCCGCGTCGGTGCTCGGACTGGTGCCGCGGGAGGCCCGCACGCTGCTGGACGCGGGGTGCGGAACGGGCCTGGTGACACAGCGGTACGCACGGCCCGGGCTGCGTGTGCTGGGAGCGGATCGCGCGGCCGCCATGGCACACATGGCCAGGACCCGCGTCGGACCCGGCGTCGTGGTCGCCGACCTGCGCCGGCTGCCGTTCGCGGCGGGTTCGCTGGACGCGGTGTCCCTGGTGTGGGTGCTGCACCTGCTGCCGTTCGCGCCGCAGGTGATCGCGGAGTGCGCGCGGGTGCTGCGGCCCGGCGGGGTACTGGTCACCACCGTCGACAAGGACGCCGGGCACGACGTGGGCAGCGACATCGACGCGCTGCTCGGGCCCTTCAGGCGACGGGAGCCCTACGACGCCGAGGAGCCGGTGCTGCGGCACGCCGCCGCCCACGGGCTGCGCCCGGCCGGGGAGGCCCGCTTCACCGGCCACGGACAGGGCCGGGCCCCGCGCGACCTGGCCGCACGGATCGCCGCGGGCCGGTTCGCCTCCGCGCTCGTGCTGGGCGAGGAGGATGCCGACGCGCTGGCCGGGCGCCTGGTGGCGCTACCGGACCAGGACAAGCCGCGCCCCGATCCGGCCTACCGGCTGATCGCCCTCGCCAAGGACCGGGACGCACCGGACTCCCCTACAGCGGCGGCTCGTTGAGGAGTTCGTTCAGCCAGAGGGCCATGCGCTCGACCGGCACGGTGCCGCCGCCGCCGTGGCCCGCGGCCGGGAAGACCCGGCCCCAGGTGTGCGCCCGGCCGACCGCGCCGACCCGGCAGGCCAGGCTCGCCAGCCGGCGCAGCGCGGGCAGGTCGTGGCCCTCGCCGCCCCAGGACTCCAGGTAGCGGTCGCGCAGCCGCGCCACCACCTCCGGGCCGTCCGCGCCGTACCGCCGGTGCGCCATCCGGGCGGTCACGAGCAGGCTGGTGAAGGGATGGGCGAGGGCCGCGTCGCCCCAGTCGAAGAAGACATAGGCGTCGCCGCGGTGGAAGACCTGGTCCTCGTGCAGATCGGCGTGGTCGAGCGCCGCACCGATGCCGGAACCGTCCAGTTCCTCGCACCAGTCCACGAAACGCGGGCGGACGGCCCGGACCTCGGCGGGTGCGTCCGTGCGGTGGATCATCTCGTCCAGCAGCTCCGGCAGCCGCGCGGGCCGCAGGTCGGGCACACCGAGCGCGGCCATCTCGTGCGCGCGGTGCGCGGTGGCGCGCTGCAACGCGGCGTACGCGCGCAGCGGGGCCTCCCAGTAGTAGGGGCTGCCCCCCGGCCGGTCCGCGGTGCCGGCCAGCAGCGGGCCGCCGTCCGGCAGCAGCGCCCAGGCGCGCCCGGTGTCCACGGCCAGCGGCGCCAGCACCCGGCCCGGCACCCACCCGTGCAGTGCGCGGGTCAGCGCGGGCTCGAAGGCGGAGCCGGGCGGATTCGCCTTGAACCACACCGTCTCCCCCGACGTGGTGGGGATGCGCACGACCACCGACCAGGGGCGCAACCGGGCCAGCCACTCCTCCCGCGCCCGCGGTCGCAAGCCCCGCCCGGCGGTGGCCTCCTCCGCCCAGGCGAGGGCGTCGCGCCGCCACGCCCGGTCCGACCAGGGCGTCGGTCCCTCGTGCTCCCCGATGTCGATCCGC
Source organism: Streptomyces sp. NPDC088354 (assembly GCF_044753585.1). Lineage (NCBI taxonomy): Bacteria > Bacillati > Actinomycetota > Actinomycetes > Kitasatosporales > Streptomycetaceae > Streptomyces > Streptomyces sp. NPDC088354. The sequence goes on from NZ_JBIVNJ010000035.1 coordinate 85,018, forward strand.
GGTTCCCGCTCCATCCCCGCATCACAGCACGGCCGCCCGCGCCGCGCACCTGCGTTACGGTCACCTCATGACGACGACCACGGCCGGCCCCGGCCCGTCCGTCGCGGGGGTGGGCACCCTGCTGCGCGGCTGGCGGGAGCGGCGGCGGATCAGCCAACTGGAACTCGCGCTGCGGGCCGACAGTTCGGCCCGGCACATCAGTTTCATCGAGACCGGCCGCTCGCGTCCCAGCCAGGCCATGGTGCTGCGGCTGGCCGAGCACCTGGAGGTACCGGTGCGGGAGCGCAACTCCCTGCTGGTGGCGGCCGGTTACGCTCCCTCCTTCCCCGAGACCCCGCTGCGCGACCCGGCCATGGACCCGCTGCGCGACAGCCTCGACCGGCTGCTGGCCGCGTACGACCCGAACCCGGCGCTGGTCCTGGACGGCATGTACGACGTCGTGGCCGCGAACCGCGGGGTCGCCCTGCTCCTCGACGGCGTCGCCGAGCACCTGCTGCGACCCCCGATGAACGCGATGCGGATCACCCTGCACCCCGACGGGCTCGCCCCTCGCATCCTCAACTTCCGCCAGTGGCGCGGTCATCTGCTGGAGCGCATCGAGCGCCAGATCACCATGAGCGGCTACGCGCCGCTGCGCCGGCTGTACGAGGAGCTGGCGGCCTACCCGGTGGACGCCGCCCACCCGGAGCCGCCGGCGGCGGACGGCCCGCACTCCCCCTTCGCGCTGCCGCTGCGCGTCGCCCACGGGGGCCGTGAGCTGTCGTTCCTCTCGACGGCCGCCACCTTCAACACCCCCATGGACGTGACGGTCTCCGAGCTGGCGATCGAGACCTTCCTGCCCGCCGACCCGGAGACCGCCGCCGCGCTGAGGGAAGGGGCACCGTCCGTCACACCTGCGGAATCCGGTCCAGGAAGCCGCTGACCGAGCGGATCCGGCCGTCCTCGGCCAGCGTGATCACATCCGACCCGGCCACCGGCGCGGTCCCCGCGGGTGCGCCCTCCGGCCCGAGCTCCCAGGAGAACCGCGCGATGTCGTGGTGGCCGTCCACACTCCCGGTGAGCGTGAACACCAGGCCCGGGAACTGCTCCGCCACCCCGCCGATCAGGGCGCTGACGGCCTCGTGCCCGGTGACGTCGGCCAGTGGGTCGGTGTAACCGCCGTCCTCGCTCCACGCGGCGGCCACGGCCTTGGCCCGCTCCTCGGCGCCTGCGGCGTTCCAGGCCTCGAAGTACCGGGCCACCGCGGTCTCGTACCGGTCCTGCGTCATGTCGGTTCCTCTTCCTCTTCCTCGTCGTGGTCGGCCCGGCGGACGGAGTGGAGTGCGCCACCCCGTCCGCCGGTACGTCCACCCTGCCGGGGCGCCGCGCAGGCGTCGATTACCTCGGGGGTAAGGGGGGACGCCGCGGTGCTGGCAGCCGGGGAGAGCGGTCTGGCGCCCCTGTTCTATCCCCGGCGGGGTGCGGCGTGATGGGTTGGAGCAGGGGCCGGGTACAGCCGCACCTTGTTGGAGGGCGGCGGCTCCGGCGTGCCCGTCGTACGGGTGGCCGTCCCTGTGACCCCGCACATCTCAACGGCTCGCCGGCACCGTCCGGCGACCGGAAGGAAGCACGTTGATGCATACGAACGACCCGCTCAGACCTGTCGTGTTCGCGTACACCGCCGTCCGCGACACTCTGGCGGCCGTTGCGACCGGTGACAGCAGAAGAGAGCCCGACGACACGGTTCTGGCCGTGTCCGGCGCCCCGGTCGCGGGGCTGAACGGCGTGATCAGCCCCGACCTGGAGCCGGACCCCGGCGTCGTCGAGGCCCTGGCCGACAGCGCGAGCCTGAGGGGACTCCCCTGGAGCATCCAGGTCCGCGGCGTCCCGGGACCGCGGATCAGCGCGGTGGCGGCACGCCACGGGCTGACCCACGTCAGCGCACAGCCCTTGATGGTCAGACGGTGCGACGCGGGAACACCGTCGCAGCCGGCCACCTGTCCCCTGCGCGTCCGCGCCGTGCGGGCCGACGAACTCGGCCTGTACGCCAAGATCATGGCGGAGGGCTTCGGGGTACCCCCCGAGATGTTCGAGATCTTCGCCGACCCGGCCCTGGCGGAGCGGGAAGGATTCACCTTCTACCTCGCGGAGGTCGACGGCGTCCCCGTGGGAACGGGCATGGCCGCGGTCAGCGGTGACCTGCTGGGGGTCTACAACATCTCCGTGCTCCCGGACCACCGCCGGCAGGGCCACGGCCTGGCCATCACTACGGAGATCGTCCGCGCGGGCCACGCGGCCGGCGCCACGACCGCCTACCTCTACTCCAGCGCGATGGGCGTGCCCGTCTACACGTCGGCGGGTTTCCACACCGCGGAAATCCTGACCTGGTTCACCGCTCCGGCATAGGCCGCCTCCGGCAGCCGGTCTCCCGTCCCGCCCGAACGGGCGGGACGGGACGGGAGACCGCCGGGCCCGCGCCCGCGGCCGGCTAGTGCGTCGAGCCCCTTCGCAGGTCCCTCGCGAAGGCCGCGGGCGTGGTGCCGTAGAGCTCCTTGAACTGGCGGATGAAGTGGCTGGAGTCGGAGAAGTTCCACTTCGCGGCGAGCTCCGTGATCTTCACCGCTCCGCCGGTCCTGACCATCTCGGCGTGCGCCTCCTGGGTGCGGCGCCGCCGGACGCAGCGCATGACAGAGTCGTCGGCCGCGGCGAAGGCGCGGTGCAACGACCGTACCGAGACCCCCATCCGGTGCGCGATGGTGGCCGGGGTGATGTCCTGCTCCCCCAGGCTGCGGTCGATGAGCCTTCGCGCCTCCTCCAGGTCCGGGTTCCCAGGGGTGCGCGTGGTGCCGTGGATTCAGCGGCCGGTGAGCGCGGCGACGAGCCGCTCGGCCAGCGGCTTGCTGGAGGCGGGGTTCTGGCCGGAGTAGAGGTTGCCGTCGACGACGACGTGCGCCTCCCACGGGATCCCGGCCGACCGGACGGTGGCCCCGCGCGCCTTGAGGACGTTCTCCACCAGCCACGGCGCCTGCTCGGAGGTGCCGTTGATCCGCTCCTCCTCGTTGGTGAACACGGTCAGGGTCCGTCCGGCGAAGAGCCAGCCCCCGCCCGGCAGGTTCGCCGACAGGAGCGCGGCCGGGCCGTGGCACACCGGGGCGATGATCTTCCCGGCGGCGTCGGCCTCGATGAGGATGCGGCCCAGGTCCGGGTCGTGGGCCAGGTCCTCCATGGGACCGTGCCCGCCGGGCATGAAGATCGCGTCGTAGTCGGCCGTGTCCACGTCGGACAGAGCCTTGGGGTTCGTGAGCGCCTCGGCCGAATCCTCGATGTAGGCGGCGAAGGCGGCCGCCTCGGGGCCGGCGACGTCGTCCCGCAGGCTCACGGGGTCGGCGGCCGGCTTGCCGCCCACCGGAGCGGCGATGTCGACGGTGAATCCGGCCTCGGTCAGGATGCGGTGCGGGACGACGAACTCCTCGGCCCAGTAGCCGCTGGGGTGCTTGCTGCCGTCCGTCTGCGTCCAGTAGTCGACGCCCGACAGCACCATCAGGATCCTGGCCATTCTCGGCTCACTTTCTTCAGGGCCGCTTGTCGCAGCCGGGAGTGGGAGGCAAGGGGCGTGGGAGAGCGCTCGGTCCCGAGAACCGATGCGTGCTCCGGCCCCGCGATCCAGGACACCACGCCCCACCCGGGCGACAGGCGCCGCTTTCCGGCCCTGACCTGCGGGGGAATCGTCTGCATAGGACGGAGCGACCCCCCTTGTCCGTGCTCCCCCGCGACACCCCGGGGGGAGGATGTGGGTTTGTCGAGAACGTCGGCCTCAGGGCATTCCCGCGCCGGTGCCGCGGCCGCATCGCTTCCGGGTCGGCGAGCCCGGACCTGCGCCGGCGACGACCGCTTCCCGCTCGTCCCTCGGGGGTGACGCACCAGCTACTCGCCGCCCTGGCCGAGCGGGGTTCCCGCCCGGGCTCCGCGGGCGGCCGGGGCGGGGCCGGGCCCGGCAGAAGCGTGCGCTGCAGCACGCGGGCCACGCCGTAGACGGCGCGCGAGGTGGGCCGCGCGGCCGTGTCCCGTACGAAGAGCGCGGCGAGCCCCCGCAGGCAACTGCGTACAGGCCGGGATCGGCGGGGGGCGCTCCGGGTCCGGGGCCCCGCGGACGCCATCGAGGCCTGGAACAGGTACGGCAGATCAGCCCTTCCGCCGGGGTTCGGGAAGCCGTGGCCGCCGCCCTTGAGCTCGACGCCGCAGAACGCGCCCACCGGTTCGACCTCGCGGGGGCCAAGGCCGGGCATCTCCCGGGCTGCGGAGGTTCCTGGACCCTTTCAGCGACCGGCCGGCTGCATCCTGGTGCGTCGCACCGACGCGCCGGCGACCGACCACCTCTTCCGTGCCCTGACGAACGACTCCGAGTCCCCGCCCGCGCGTGAGCGCGGCCTCGCCCACTGGGGCCTCCTGGACGCGGCGCCCAGCTCGCTGCACCCGCGCCGGGAGCAGGTCGCAGAGGACACCCGCACCGCCGAACTGGTCGGGGAACTGGCCGTGTGGTGAGAGGACTTCCGCCGCTGCAGGCACGACCCGAAGGTCTTCGACCGCACCCACGGGGACAAACCGCTCCACCACCCGGTCGTCGGTCACCTGACCATGCCCGGTGACCCCGACCGGACCCTTTTCGTGTACCTGCCGGCGCAGGACCAGGCCCTCAATCCGAGGGCCAGGGGTAGGTGGCCCGCCGAGGACAGGGGCGAGGGCCCCGGCGTAGGCGTCGGCCATGTGGCTCTCGTCGCGGTAGACGAAGAAGTCCCCGCACGACGCCGTGCGGGGACGGCGGTACGAGGTGCGGGCACGAGCGAGTGACCCGCTGGTCGCCCGGATCGCCCGCACGTCGCTGCGGCCTCGGGCATACGCGCGGAGCCCCGCGGTGCCTGCGTGGCACGGCGGGGCTCCGTCGCAGTACCCGTGGAGGTCAGCCCTTGCGGGCCGTGACCTCCTCGGTCAG
>NZ_JBIVNJ010000036.1:0-81970 GCF_044753585.1 Streptomyces sp. NPDC088354
CGGCGCAGGCCCGCCGCGCGCCGGTGGCCGCCCGTGGGCAGACCGGCCGCCTCCGGGGACACCTTGTCGCGCCACCGGCGCACCGCACTGCCGAACTCCACCGCCTCCATGCCCCCAGTGTCCCGCTCCGGCGCCGGGAACACGTCCGCATAACGCGAGCGGGCCGCCCCCGGGATCTAATGCGTCGCGGAATCGAGGGCGGGGTAGAACGCCTGATGGGCACGGCGCTGAAATGCGTCACCGCCGCTCAGTGCACGGATCACCTCGGCGCAATAGAGGTGATGTTCCCGCAGTGGCGTGCGGCCGTTCATGGACGTCGTGAGCAGCTCCCGGGGTGCGCGGAGACTCAGGACCCGCAGCATCCGTGAGAAGGTCTCCACGAGGTCGATCCCGCCCCCTATCTCCTCGAGGATTTCTCCGAGCGGGTTCGCGGTGCCTTCTTGCCGTGCATTGCGCAGCATCCGGCAGCACCGGTCGAGGGCGTCGAGGTCCGCCGCGCCGATGGCGACGGGATGGAGGCGGGGCAGGGGCGGATCCGCGCATTCGCCGGGATCGCCCTGGTCGTCCTGCCCGGAATGGCATTCCCAGATCAACCGGCGGAGCCGTAGGGGGAACGCCCGCAGAACAGTCCCGTAACTGGAGTACGCGGTGTCCACGACGTCGACCTGGCCCTCGGAGATCTCCCCTCGGTACCAATAGTGCAGGGAATGCAGCAGAGGCTCTTCAACGGTACGGAATGTGGAAGCGAAGACGGGGTCTTCCGGTACCAGGGTGTGTGGCGGGATCTCCGGCTCCATTCGCACAGCGGGCCCTAGAGGTCGGTGGTGGGAGTGTATCCTCGCACGGCAGTTCGGGTGCCGCATTCCGCCGGGACAAAGGGCAACGCGGTTCCCGCGGGCACGCGATGCGGTGGCGGGCTCAAGTCGGCAACGTGTGCGTACGCAAGCACGTGGTGTGTCCCACCGCATGACCCCGGACACACCGTGTGCCTCGCGTGATCCCAGTGGACCCTCCCCGTACAGGACGCCCGCGGGACGGCAGCCGGGCGGGACGGAAGCGGTCTGCTTAGGCTGAAAGGACACCTACCCGTCGGTGGTCCTCGCCGCAGGCCCATCGACGGCAGCCGACCTGCAGTGGACGCCGGCCTGCGGGCGTCACTCGCGTGACGGGACCGAGTATGGGCACTTCTTCTGCGAGCCGTCCCCCGCCCGGCGACGAGAGGATCGCCGGCTTCGTACTCGATCGGCACGGCGTCGTCTCCGCGTGGAGCGCCGCGGCCGAAGAGCTCTTCGGCTACGGCTCGTCCGAGGTCGTCGGGCGCGCGGCGGCCGAGCTGTGGCCGGAGGCCTTCGCGCACCGTTCCCGAGGGGCCGAAGGACCGGCGGATCCGGCGGTCCCCGGCCACCGCGCCGTACTCGCCCGCCGGGAGGGCCCACCCGTCGATGTCGTCCTGCACACGTCGCGACTGCAGGAGCCCGGAGACCGGTGGGAACAGGGGTGCGTGGTCATCGCCGTCCCCGTGAGCCCCTGCGCGGCCGCGGACGGGCAGGCGATCCTGGAGGCGCTGTTCACGCAGGCGCCGATCGGTATCGCGGTCTACGACCGGGACCTGCGCGTCGTGCGGGTCAACACCGCTCTGGAACGCATCCACGGCTTTCCCGAGGAACAGGCCCTCGGCCGTGCCATCACCGATCTCCTGCCGGGGGTCGACACCACGGCGATCGAGTGCAGGATCAGGAAGGTCCTGGAGACCGGGCAGCCGATCCTCAACGCCGTGCATCGCGGGCGTACCCCCGCGGATCCGGACAGGGACCATGTGTGGAACGTGTCGTCGGTGGTCCTGACCGGGCCGGACGGTGGCGTCCTCGGAGTCACCGACCTGATCATCGACATCACGGACCAGCACCAGACGCGTGAGCGTCTGTCGCTCATCGGCGAGGCCGCGGTCCGCATCGGGACGACGCTCGACGTGCGCTGCACGTCGGAGGAGCTCGTGGAGATGCTGGTGCCGCGATTCGCCGACGTCGCGGTGGTGGACCTCCTGGACAACGTCATGGCGGGGACGGAGCCGCAGTCCACGGACCCGGGACCGGTCGTGGTGCGTCTCGTCGCCCGGAAGGCCGGGAACCCGAAGATCTTCGAGGGCCTCGCGGAGCCCGGGCAGTTGCGCAGCTACCCCTACGACTCGCCGCATGTGCAGAGCCTCACCGACGGGCGGCCGCGGCTCGTGCCCCGGCTCGACCTCGATGACGCGTGGCTGCGGAATTCCGCCGACGAGCGGGTCCGGGCCATGCGCACGTACGGCATCGGTTCCCTGATCCTCGTGCCGGTGCGCGCCAGGGGCGTGACCTTGGGCTTCGTGCACCTCTACCGGAGCCACAAGAAGCCCTTCGAGGCGGACGACCTCGTTCTCGCCCAGGACGTCGTCGCACGGGCCGCGGTCTGCGTGGACAACGCCCGCCGTTACACGAACGAGCACACGGCCGCCCTCACCCTCCACGCGAGCATGCTGCCCCGCAGCGTCGCGGAGCAAAGTGCCGTCGAGGTGGCCCACCACTACCGGCCGTCCCGGGTGCACGAGGGCGTCGGCGGTGACTGGTTCGACGTGATCCCCCTGTCGGGCGCGCGGGTGGCCCTGGTCGTGGGTGCGGTGCCGGGGGAGGGGTTCGAGGCGGCCGCGTGCATGGGACATCTCTGCTCCGCGATCCGTACTCTGGCGCAACTCGACCTCACACCGGACGAGTTGCTCGGTCAGATCGACGAGATGGTGCCACGTCTCCTGGAGCGCGAACACGCCTCGGGAGCCGCCCCCGTGGTGGAGGCGCTGAAGGGTTCCACCTGCCTGTACGCCGTGTACGACCCCATCACGCGGCGCTGTGTGATGGCGAGCGCCGGTCATTCGCCGCCCGCCGTCGTCGGCGAGGCGGGGGAGGTGGACTTTCCCGATCTGCCGGTCAACAATCCCCTCGGTCTGGGGGACCCGGTGTTCGAGCCGCTGGACGTCGAGCTCAGCGAAGGCAGCACCCTGGTGTTCTGCAGTCAGGACCTCCTGCGCTGCCCCGACCGGACCGGCGCCCTCGCCTCACGGCTCGGTACGGTCATCGCCGGCCGGAGCCGTCCGCTCGACGACATGTGCGGCGTCATCGCCGATCTCATCGCACCGCACCTCACCCAGGACAACGGCCTGGCCGTGCTCCTGGCCCGGACGTGCACCCTGGACCCCGAGAAGGTGGCGACGTGGACCGTGCCCCCTGTCCCGGGGGCGGTGGGCAACATGCGCTCACTCGCGCGACGGCAACTCGACCAGTGGGGTCTGGAGCACCTGGCCTTCGAACTGGAACTCATCGTCAGCGAGCTGATCACCAACGCCATTCGGCACGGCCATGATCCGATACGGCTCCGGCTGGTGCTCGACCGGACGCTGATCTGCGAGGTCAGCGACGCGTCGAGCACTTTCCCGCACATCCGCAGGGCGGCCACCACCGACGAGGGTGGGCGCGGGCTCTTCCTGGTGGCCCAGTGCTCCCACCGCTGGGGAACCCGGTACCTGCCCGTGGGCAAGACCATCTGGGCCGAGCAGGTGCTCGATCCGGTGGCCTCCTGAGAACTGGTGTCCCGTGCGTACCGCCGTGGGGCCCCGGGGTCACGGGGCCGCACGGCGTGGCACACGGGCCGTGCCGGAGCGCCGGGGTCGCCGGGCCGGCACCGCCCGTGGTGGGAGACGGGTCACAGGCCGCGGTCACCGGCCAGTTCCGCCGCGGTCTCGGCTGCGGCCATGTTCGTGGCACTGATGGTGGACGGGGCCCGCCGCAGGTTCAGGACGGCCAGTGCGGTCAGGCCGATACCGGCGGCGATGGCCCAGACAGCGGCCCTGACGCCGTCGACGACTCCGGCGGGATCGCCTTCCGCGGGCGTTCCGTTGAACGCACCGGCGAGAGCGATGAGGAGGGCCAGGCCGACGGCGCCGCCGATCTGCCGGCCGGTCGTGGCGATGCCGCTGCCGATGCCCTGGTCCTCGGCCGGAACGCCCGTCGACGCAGCGGCGAACATCGTGACGAAGACCATCCCTTGACCCAGCGACAGCACCGCAAGCGGGACGGCGACCGCGGCGTACGGCCGGTCGGCGCCGGTCATCACGGCGAGCGCGACCGCGCCGGCGGTGCTGATCGCGAGAGCGACGAGCAGCGTCGCGCGCGTCCCGATCCTGGTGGCGGCCCTGCCGCCGGCGAAGGTGCCGGCGAGGGCCAGGGCGGAGGGCACGACGAAGGCGAAGCCGGTGGCCAGAGCGATGTACCCCTGGACCGACTGCCACAGCAGGGTGAGGAAGTAGGCCAGCGCACCGAAGGTGGCCATGAACAGGAAGGTGATCGCCGTGCCGGTCGACAGGTCCCGGTTGCGGAACAGTCCCAGCGGCACGAGGGGCGAGGCGGACGTGGCCTCGACGACCACGAACAGCGCGAACAGTGCGACCGCGAGGACCAGGGACCACAGGACGACCGGCGAGGACCAGCCCCGGTCCGGCCCATGGACGAGGCCGATCACCGGCAGGGAGGAGGACGCGGTGCCGAGCACCGCGCCGGGCAGGTCGAAGCCGCCGCGGGCGCCCCGCGCGGTTCCGGGCAGCAGGACGGCAGCCGCGACGAGACCGGCGCCGGCCATCGGCACGTTGACGCAGAACACGGCGGACCAGTCGAAGGCGTCCGTCAGGACCCCGCCGAGCATGGAGCCGAGGACCATGCCGGCACCACCGGCGCCGTCCCACACGGACAGGGCCCGGATCCGCTCCCGTCCCTCCGGCAAGAGGGTCGTCACCAGCGAGAGGGTAGCGGGGGCCAGGAACGCGCCTCCCAGACCCTGCACCGCCCGGGCGGCGACGAGGACCCAGGGGCCGCCGGCCAGCGCTCCCACCAGGCGAGTCGGTGAAGAACACGACGGCGCTGTCGAAGTCGCCGATGGTGCGGGTCGGGTAGGCGGCGGCCTCCGCGGGCCAGGCCGCCGGCAGCTCCGCGGACTTGTCGTACAGGGTCTGCCAGTCCCGGAAGATCCAGCCGGGCGTGGCGTCGGTGTAGGTGACCGACTCGGGCAGGAAGTGGGCCATCAGAACGTCCACGTCGTCCTCCGGCTTCGCCTCGAAGTAGGAGCCGAGGAACCGCACCACCTCGGGTGTGGCCCGGGAGACGTCGACGTCACGGCCCATGGTGCGGGCCGTGCGGGGAGTGCTCATCGGTTTCTTTTCCCGTTCTCGAGAGTTCAGAAGAATGCCCCCGGGTCGGCCGCGGTCTTTTCGCCGTGGCGGGCGGGGCGTCACCGGCTGAGAAGTCGGTCTATCCATCCGTCAAGTGAAGGACGAGAGGTCGTGGGTACGACATTGGGGCTACGGCTCCGGCCGTACGACCGGCGGGCCGCCGTGCATGCGACGACACCGCTGCGCACGTACCGGCCGTGCCGCCGCACCATGAAGCCCCAGGCCAGCAGGGTGACGTGGCTGCGGATCGGGGCTTCGCGACGGCTGCCGTCCCAGGTGCGTGCCGGCATGTATTTGCTTGCGTATGCACGTACCTGGTAGAGTCGGCCGTCGTTCGGAGGATTTTCCGCGCCCTGCGGGCGAAATCCCCGACGATGTCGCCGGTGCGCGGATGTTCGCTTCCGTGAATTGTCCGTGTCCGGTAGTCCGGGCGGTCTCCCGACGTGAACCGGGAGACCGGCCTGCAATTTTCCGGACGGATTTCCCTCCGTCCCTCCCGAGCCGCCGCCCCGCCGGGCGGCGGCCGCACATCGTGGTTCCCAGAGCAAGTGAGGTGTCAAGTGACGCGGGTGAACGAGCCCATGGCCGACGTACGAGACATGTTCATGGCGCACGCCATGCTGCGCCGGGAGTTCCGCCTGCTCCCGCAACTGGTACGAGAGGTGACGCCAGGTGACGTCGGGCGTGCGGACATCGTCGGCGCCCACGCGGAACACGTCTGCTTCCTGCTGCACCTGCACCACGAGGGAGAGGACGTGCTCCTGTGGCCGCGGCTGCTCGAGCGTGCCGGCGACCGGGCGACGGCGATCGTCCCCACGATGGAGGAGCAGCACGGCGCCATCGAGCGGAGCTACACCGAGGTGACCGGGCTCCTGCCGCAGTGGCGTGCCACGGCGCAGCACGGTGAGCGGCTCGCCGAAGCCGTCGAGCGACTGCTGCCCGCGCTCGTGGAGCACCTGGCGCTGGAGGAGAAGGAGATCCTTCCCCTCGCCGAGCAATACGTCACCGCGGCCGAGTGGAAGCAGCTCGGTGAGCACGGCATGGCCAGGACGCCCCAGGAGAAACTGCCGTTGTCCCTCGGTATGGCGATGTACGAGGCCGATCCCGACGTGGTCGAGGCACTGCTCGCCGAGGTCCCCGAGCCGGACCGCCTCGCTCTGACGGACGCCGCACGGCACACGTACGCGGTCCACGCCGAGCGGGTGCACGGCACGAGCACCCCGCCTCGCGTGGGCGACTGACGCCGCGGGCCCGGGGGTCACACCCGCGCGGCCGGCGGGATGGTGAAGTTGCCGTGGACATCGTTCTCCGGGTCGTACGTCGCCTTGATCCGGCGCAGCCGCTCCAGCGCGGCCGGCGGGAAGGCCTTGCTCAGCGCGGACTCCTGGGCGTGGCTCTCGAAGCTCAGGTACAGGCCGTCGAAGTCGAGTTCGTCCCAGTCGTGAACTCGGCGGCGCTGCCGCGGGGGACCACGGCCAGGGAGAAGTTCCGCGTCCGGTGGGCGTAGGCCGTGGCGTCGGCCGGTGTGTCGTTGACCGCGCCGCACACGGAACGGACCTGGAAGCAGCCCGTCTCGCCCTCGTCGAACATCCGGCTGATGACGCCGGTGGTCCGGTCGTCCAGGTGCTCGACGAGCGCGGAGCGGAAGTTCGGGCCGCCGTGCCCGTCGTGCCGGGTGTTCTGCGGGGCCATGAACGCCGCGTACGGGGTGACGGCGGCCTGCTGGTCGAGGACCGCGCCAGGTTCAGGAACGCCTCCAGTGCCTAGGTCGCGCGGCCGGTGTGTCGTCGGCCCAGAGGACGGTCGTATGGGCGATCCTCCGGCCGCCCTGGGCCGCCACGACGAGGAACGGCGTCAGCTCGCGAGGACTGCTCTCCGTGAGCCGGCCCCACGCCTGAAGGAAGGCGCCGACGTCCTGCACCTCGTGGGCGAACCGCGCGTGGATCACGTCGCCGAGTTCGGTCGCCTCGATGTCGAAGGACGTGACGATGCCCATGCCGGCGCCGGCTCCGCGCAGCGCCCAGAAGAGGTCGGGGTTGGTGTCCGCGTCGGCACGCACCAGCCGCCCGTCGGTCAGCACCACTTCGGCACCCTTGACGTGGTCGATGGTCAGTCCGTACGAACGGGGCAGGAAGCCCACGCCTCCTGCCGTCGCCAGTCCGCCGCCCCCCACGTCGCCGAAGTCACCGGAGCTGATCGCCAGTCGCTCCGGCGCGAGCTTCTGCGCGACCTCGCCCCAGCAAGCCCCGACGACCGCCCGGCCGAGGTCCTCGGCGGCACCACCACGCTGCTCTCCGGGCCGGAACGCCCGTCCCACCTGCTGGTTCCGCACGTGCCGCGCGCCCCGCGGGACTCGACATGACCCGCGTCCACTACCCGTCCACCAGGCCGGAACGCCAAGCCCACAGCGCGATCTCGACCCGGTTGCGGGCGGCGAGCTTGGTCTGGATGTTCCCCAGGTGGGTCTTGACCGTGCCGAGGGACACGAAGAGCGCGGCCGCGATCTCCGCGTTCGTCATGCCGTCGGCCACCAGCCGCACCACCTCGGTCTCGCGTGAGGACAGGTCCGACGCGGCCGGGGACACCGTCCGCGGCGGCTGGATGCCCCTCAGCAGGCGGACCGTGATCGCCGGACTCACCAGGGCCTCGCCGGAATGGGCCGCCCGCACCGCCTCGGTGAGCAGCACCGGACCCGAGTCCTTGAGGAGGAAGCCGCAGGCACCGCTGTTCAGCGCCTCGTAGACGTAGGCGTCGTCGTCGAAGGTCGTGACGACCACGACCTTGGGGGCGGCCGCGCCGGCGCGGTTCAGCTCGCGCAGCGCCTGCAGCCCGTCCATCCGCGGCATGCGGATGTCCATCAGCACGACGTCCGGGTTGAGCTGCCGGCTCAGCTCCAGGGCCTGGACGCCGTCCTTCGCCTCGCCCACCACCTCGATGTCGTCCTCGGCGCCGAGGATCAGGGAGAAGCCGGTGCGGACCATGGCCTGGTCGTCGGCGAGCAGCACGCGGATGGTCATCGCGGGCCTCCCGCCGGGATACGGGCCCGGACGGTCCAGCCCTCCGGGGTCCTCGGACCTGCGGTGAAGGAGCCGCCGAGCGCCACGGCCCGCTCGCGCAGACCGGCCAGTCCGTAGCCGCCCCCGGACGAGTGGCCGACGCGGCCGATGCCGTCGTTGGAGACCTCGACCGTCACCGCGTCGGGCCGGGCTTCGCGGCCCACGAGGATCTCCAGGGCCCGCACGCCCTCGGCGTGCCTGCGGACGTTGGTCAGGGCCTCCATCACCACCCGGTGCACGGCCGACTGGACGTCGATCGGCACGTCGTCGAAGTCCCCGTCGATCCGCAGCCGCACCTTCACGTCGTCGCCGGAGGTGAAGTGATCGGCGAGCGAGGCGATGTCGGTGATCGTGCCCATCGGTGTCATGCGGACCTGCGAGCCGGGTTCGTGCAGCAGGGCGACCATGCGGCGGATGGCGGTCATCGCCTCGTCCCCGGCCGCCTCGATGCGCTCCAGGGCGGGGAGCACCGCCTGCGGCTGCTTGGCCGCCACGCTCTGGGCGGCCTGGGCGAGCACCACGATGCCGGTGACGTGGTGGGCCACGTAGTCGTGCAGGTCGGACGCGATGCTGGTGCGCTGCGCCAACTGCTCGGCGATCGCCTGGCGGCGGCGGCCGGTCTGGAGCATGCGGGCCCACATGCCCGTGGCGCAGGCGATGACACCGGCCAGCGCCAGGGCGAGGGACACGACCGGCGTGATCCTCGCGGTGGACAGCTGGAGGGGCTGCAGGACCATGCCCGCCAGCAGCAGCGGGACCGCGAGCGCGGCGCGGACGGCCTCCGCGCGCCAGGCGGCCAGACCGATGACCAGGAGGGTGACGGCGGCGACGGTCAGCCCGAACGGCAGGGCCTCGTGGACCGTGACGGAGGGGCTCATCGTCGCCAGCAGCACCACCGAACCCAGGGCCAGTGCCCAGGCGCCCAGCGCCCGGCCGGTCAGCCGCCAGGTGACGGTGGCGGCGATGACCGCCAGCAGGATGACGGACGGACGGGCCAGTCCCAGCTGCAGGTCCACGATGCCCAGGCCCAGGAGGACCCCAAGGCCCGCCAGCCCTACCACGCCGCGCACCAGCCGCTCCAAGAAGCGGTTCGCGCTGTTCTCCACGCCTTCGTCTTCCCCACTGTCGTTCGCCGCTCCGGCTTGCCGGACGAGCGTTCGGCCCTCCACGGTTCCCTCCAGTGTCACCGAAGCGCCTCGGATGCCCCTGAGACGCCGCTCACTCCGGAGACCGCCCGGTGGCGCCCGGCCGGGACCGCCGAGGCCTCCGGGTGGCAGTCCTCGGGCCGGGCGGAGCCCGGGTCCGCGGTCACGAGGTCCGAGCCCGCGCCGAGGAGGGCGACTTCGAGGGCGGTCAGCGTGTAGACCCGGGCCGAGTGCAGCAGCCGGGGCAGGGAAAAGGACACGGGAAGCCTCCTGTGGTGAGGGACGGGTTCCCGGTCGCGGCCGGGAAGGACGGCATCGAGCGGGGCGGTCATGCGTGGCTCCGCCCGGCCGTGGCGCCGTGGGGGCGGACACGGGTGCCGGAGTCAGGGCGCAGGGCGCCGCGCACGAGTTCGTCCAGCAGCGCGGGATAGCTCAGCCCCTGCTGCGCGAACATCTTCGGGACCTGCGACTGCGCGGTCATGCCCGGCATGGTGTTGACCTCGTTCAGCACGGGCCCGCTCGCGGTGAGGAAGAAGTCGCACCGGGCGACCCCGCGGCACCCCAGTGCGGCGAACACGGCCAGCGACGCCTCGACCAGTTGGTCGTGCTCGTCGGCGGACAGCGGGGCGGGTATCAGGAACCGGGCCCCTCCGTCGTACTTCTGCTCGGTGTCGAAGAGGCGTCCGTCGTCCAGCACGATCTCCAGCGGCGGCCCCACCGTCAGGCTGCCGTCCGCCCGCCGCAGCACGGCGAGATCCACCTCGCGCCCGACGACCAGCTCCTCGACCAGGACCCGGTCGTCGAGCCGCAGGGCCTCGGCGAGTGCCGGGGCCAGGTCCGCGGGCCGCAGGACGAGGGAGACGCCGTGGCTGGATCCGGCGGCGACGGGCTTCACCACGACCGGGCCGTCGAAGAGCACCTGGTCCGCGTCGTCAGCGGTGACCAGGCACCCCGGGGCCACGGCGACGCCGACCGCCTCGGCCACCAGCTTGGTCGCCCACTTGTCCATGGCCAGCGCGCCGCCCCGGACCCCCGCACCGACGTACGGCACGTCCGCCAGGTCCAGCAGCGCGGCCAGCGTGCCGTCCTCACCGTAGGGGCCGTGGACGGCGGGGAACACGACGTCGCAGCCTGCCAGCAGCACCAGTGCGGCGGCCACGCTCTCCGCGGCGCTGCCCGCCAGCGGCCGCCCGTCGGCGTCCTGCCACCGTCCGTCCCGGCCGATGGTGAGGGCCAGGACGTCGTACGCGGCGGGGTCGAGGGCGGAACGCACCGAGGCGGCCGACGCCAGGGAGACCTCGTGCTCGCAGTTGCGGCCGCCGCCGATCACCGCGACGCGGACTCGGCCGGACTGCGAGGGCGCGGTGCGGTTCATGCGGCCACCGCCTGACGGCGCACGGTCCGGCGCAGGCGCGCGCCCAGACCGGTCACGATCTCGTGCTCCAGGGTGCCGGACCACCCGGCCCATTCCCCTACCGTGGGCTCGCCGCGGTCTCCCGGACCGAAGACGGTGGCGATCTCGCCGGGTACGGCCGGCCGGTCGCCGGTGTCGACGATGACCTGGTCCATCGAGATCCGGCCGGCGACGCGGCACCGGCGTCCCCCGAGCAGGACCTCCGCCCGGCCGGACGCGGTGCGGGGGAGGCCGTCCGCGTACCCGACCGGCAGCAGGGCCAGATGCGTGCGCCGTTCCGCGCTCCAGGCGTGTCCGTAACCCGCCCGGGCGCCCGCCGGCACCGCGCGGACCGACACCACGGGCGCGGTCAGCGTGAGGGCGGGGCGCAGCCGGGTGGTCCCGGTCGGGTCGATGCCGAAGAGCCCGGCGCCGACCCGGGCGAGGTCGAAACGGGTCCGGGGATCGGTGAGGGTCGCCGACGTCGCGGCCAGGTGCCGCCACCGGGGACGCAGCCCGGCCTCCGCCGCGGTGGTCACCGCGGCCCGGAACAGGGCGAGGGCGCGGTCGGTGCACGGGTCGCCGGGGGTGTCCGCGCAGCCGAGGTGGCTCATCACGCCCACCACCTCGACCAGACCGTCCGCTTCCGCCACCCGCGCCCGCCGGCACAACTCCGGCCAGGCCCCGGGCTCGGCGCCGTCGCGGCCCATCCCGGTGTCCACCTGCAGATGCAGCCGCGCCGGGCGGCGGGTCCGGGAGGCGGCGCGCACCACGGCGGCCAGGTGCGCGGATCCGGGAACGGCCAGCGAGACGCCGGCCCGCAGTGCCTCGTCGAACGCGGCGTCCACCGGATTGAGCCAGCTCAGGACCGGTACCCGGAAGCCGGCACCGCGCAGGAGCAGCGCCTCCTCCACCGACGCGACGCCCAGCGACGTCGCGCCCGCGCCGAGCGAGGCCGCAGCCGCCTCGGCGGCGCCGTGCCCGAACCCGTCGGCCTTGACCACCGCCATCAGGCGGGTGGCCCGCGCGGCGAGGTACCGGGTGTTGGCGGCGATCGCCGCCGGGTCGAGCGTCAGCTCCGCACCGTCCGCGCGGCCGGGCCGCCGGGACGGCTCGACGACGCGGAGGCCGGAAGCGATCGTTGGTGCGCAGTGCATGCGGCGCCTTTCCTGGGGTCTCACGGCCGGGCCCGTGCCCAGGGGGTCACGAGGGCCGCCGGCCGTCCGGAGTGCCGAGTCCACGAGAGGGAGCTCATGACCAGGAGGCTATGAAGCCGGTGCGCGTGCCGGCTTCGGGCAGAAGTCGGACCTGTCCGGGGGCGCTACGACTTTCGGCCGAGTGCGGACGTGGTCCTTCGGTGAGCGCGGCGGAGGCCGCCGGTCACGCCGGCACGACACGTACCGCGCCGGCGCCGGCCATCGCTTCCGCTTCCCGGGCGTCGCGGGCACTGCGGTGGACGACGACATTCCCCGGAGCACGCGAGAGCCGCGCGACGAGGGCGGCGACGCCGTCCTCCCAGTCCACCGGCCCGTCGGCGGGGCGGACGACGATCAGCTCCAGCACGTCCGCGGGATGTGTCGCCGTTCCTTGGACGACGGCGCCGCTCAGCGAGGGGTACTCCGGTGCCGGGTGGAGGTGGGCCGGCATCCGTTCGCGGACCGTGTCCGCCACCCGGCGGTGCAGGTGGGTCAGCTGGTGCAGCGCGTCCCAGGCGATGTGGCCGGGGACGAGGCGTGGGGCTTCTCCGCTGCGCCGGGGGGCGACGAGGCCGAGCAGACCGAGGCGGAAGAGCGCCGTTTCCCGCTGGGCCGGCGTCACCGCGGCGGTGTCGGACAACTCGTCGAGCGGCAGCGGCCGGACGGCGTCGAGGGAGTGATGGCCGACGAGGGCGGTGAGGAGCCGTCCCGAGGTTCCGGGGAACAGGGCGGACAGCGGGGACCGGAAGTTCATGGGCGTCCCTCCGTGGGAGGCAGGGGTCCCGCCGGCTTCGCGGGCAGGTGGCATCGACGACGAAGCCGGCGGGAGTCCGATGTCCGGACGGCCGTTACGGCCGGCGGCGGAGCGTTCCGGAGGGCCGGTCGTCCACCTTCACCGGCAGCGCGGTGACGGATTCCCGGAGCGTTTCGACGACGTCGAGGCCTCCTGCTCTTCCCCACAGCGCCAGGCCAGGGCGGCGACGAGTACGCCCGTCATGTGCACGGCCTCAGGGACGTCCCGGAGGCCGTGCCCGGAAGAGGCGCGCAGCGCCGATGTGTCTCCGAGGGCCCACGCGCGCGCGGCCTCGCCGACGGCGAGCTCGTGGGGGAGCGGGGCCGCGGCGGCGACCTCGTCGGCGTACCGGACCAATTGACCGAGCTTTCCCTGCTGTCCGGTCAATTCCATGCCGAGAGTGGAGTGCAGCAGACCGTTCAGGAGGGCATGGACCTCTGTCCAGCCGTCCGCGTCGAGATCGGTCAGCGCCTCCCGTACCGCGATGCCGTCGTGGCGCCCGTAGCCCCGGACGACCTCGATCGCGCGCTCATGGGACGCCTTCCCGGAATTCTCGCTCATCTGGCTGACGCTATTGCTCCCCGGAGCGGCGGCAATCGGTCTCCCGGTGCATTGCGCATCGGAAAAAGGCACCAGGCCTACAGGACCCGGGACTCCCGCCGCTCCTCCAGGAAACGGATTCAGGCCCCGGAGGCGTCCAGCATGGCCTCACGGTCGACGACCTTGATGCGCTCACGACCTTCCGGCACGCCCAGAGCCCGCTCGTGGGCGTCCAGCCGGTACCAGCCCTCGCGCGTCGTGTAGCGAACGCCGCGCCGTTCGAGGAACTCGACGACGGCACCGGGGTCCGGCGCGGCCGGAGCGGGCAGCCGGCCGGCCGCGTGGTCCTCCAGGAGACAGGCGACGGTCTCGTTGGCGTCGCCCTTGGTGTGCCCGATCAGGCCCACCGGTCCGCGCTTGATCCATCCCGTCACGTAGACCGAGGTCATGGGCTCGTCGCCGTCGAGCACGCGGCCGGCCGCGTGCGGGACCGTCCCCGAGACCACGTCGAACGGCAGCTTCGGCAGCTCGTCCGAGTAATAGCCCACCGCGCGGTACACGCTCTGCACGTCCCAGTCCGTGAAGCGCCCGGTGCCGCGGACGTTGCCGGTGCCGTCGAGTTCGGTCCGTTCCGTCCGGAGCCCGACGACCCGGCCCTGGTCGTCCAGCACCTCCACCGGGGACTCGAAGAAGTGCAGGAACAGCTTGTGCGGCCGGTCGCCGACGTCGCGGATGGCCCAGTTCTCCAGGGTCTTGGCGACCATGTCCGTCTGCTTGCTCGCGCGTCGGGCGGCGATCGAGCCGTCGTCGTAGTCGATGTCCTCCGGGGCGACGACCACCTCGATGTTCGGGGAGTGGTCCAGCTCCCGCAGCTCCATGGGCGTGAACTTGGCCTGTGCCGGGCCGCGGCGGCCGAACACGTGGATCTCCCGTGCCCTGTTGCCCTTGAGGCCGTCGTACACGTTCGGCGGGATCTCGGTCGGCAGCAGCTCGTCCGCCGTCTTGGCCAGGATGCGGGCCACGTCCAGGGCGACGTTGCCGACACCGAGCACGGCCACCTTCTCCGCCGTCAGCGGCCAACTGCGCGGCCCGTCGGGGTGCCCGTCGTACCAGGAGACGAAGTCCGCGGCGCCGTAGGAGGCGTCGAGGTCGATCCCGGGAATGTCCAGCGCCCGGTCGGACAGCGCCCCGGTCGAGAAGACCACCGCGTCGTAGAACGCGCGCAGATCGTCCAGCTCGATGTCACCGGGATAGTCGACGTTGCCGAACAGACGCACCTGCGGCTTGTCGAGAACCTGGTGCAGAGCCTCGACAATGCCCTTGATCCGGGGGTGGTCCGGTGCCACGCCGTAGCGTATGAGACCGAAAGGCGCGGGCATGCGCTCGAACAGGTCGACGGACACACCCGGTTCCTGCGCGGATTCGGATTTGAGCAGCGCGTCCGCCGCGTAAATTCCAGCAGGGCCTGCCCCGACAATGGCTATGCGAATCGGACGCGACATGGAATACGTACCTCCCGAATTGCGGTACCGCGCAACGAGCAGATAGTTTCCTTTCCGCGGCGACCCCGACTCTATCCGATGGCCCCCTGCCCCTTGGAACCGGCTCTTGGTCCTACGACTTTGTGCCCGGCCGAATGGCACTTCCGGCGGGTACGGGACCGTACTCAGGCGGTGCGGGGACAGGCGCCCGCCCCCGTCCGGCCGGCGACGGTGGCGTTCCCGTGCTTCCCCGCCCCGGTGTCGCACCAGCCCCGGGGCGGGGCGGCGCTCGGCGCGGCGGTACCGGCCGAGGGGCGCGCGCGGGCACGCGCCGGCCGGGGCCGCGGATACCGGGCGAGGGCTTTCCGTAGGGAATCGCGCACGTCGAGGCAGTGCCAAGAGAAAGCCGGCGGGACGGATACGGCACACGATTGACACTTCCGGTTCCGGGCGGCTTCCTCGCCGCAGGCGATGATCCGCCTCGTGATCGGAATTCGACGAAACGGAATTCGCTGGTCGGCCGCGGAGGGGCGCGAGGGTGCGCACGACTCCCATGCATTCGGAGAGGGCACAGTCCGGCGACGGCGCGCCCGGCATGGGCGCCGTCCAGGCGTACTTCGACCTGCCGTCGACCGAGACCACCCCGAACCGGCAGGTGCGTGGTAGGCGTTCACCGCGGGCTCGGTGCGCGTCATCGCGCCGCGCAACGACGCTTCGTCCACCGGCGCGCGAGCGACTACTGCATCGCCGGCTCCTCAGGCGCCCGGCTCGCCTTCCTGGAGCGGGAGCCGAAGGCCGCCCGCGCCTCGTGCGACATCGACTGGATCGCCGTCGCCATGCATTAGGTCATGACCAGCTGCACCGACGACAGCGGCGCGGACACGGCCCTGCGCCGGCACTACGGGTCGCACCTCGACCGCTACGGCGTCGGCCTGGTGGTGTGCGGCCACGAGCACGACGACGAGCGGTCGCTCGCCGTGCGCGGCGTCGTCGCGGGCGGCGGACCCTCACTCCGAACCCGGTCCCGCACCCCACGGACGTCGTCGGCACCTCCTTCGCCGCCGTGCGCATGGTGCTCGGCGGCGGTGTGTCCGGCACGAACAACCAGTCGTTCTTCAAGGACGGCACCGCCAAGGTGGTCACCGGCTTCGACAGCACCGGCGGCTCCCCCTACGCCAAGGAGCAAGCGGCCCGGTGCGGCACCCGCGACGAGGACCACCCCCCACGGCCGACGTCACCACCCAGGCGGCGGGGCGGGGCGTCGGCGCGCCCCGCCCCCTCCGTTCGACCGGGTCAGTGGCCCGGCGGCGTGTGGCGCAGGTGCCGCCGTTCGGCCAGCTCCTCCGCGCTCACCACGGTCAGAACCGGGGACCCCGGCGCCGCGAACATGGTCACCACCAGCTGCGACTGGGCGTCCTGGAGGTTGTTGGCACCCAGGTAGTGGATCACGTCGCCGCCGGGCTCGAACAGGGCGTCACCGGCCTTCAGCACCCGGGGCGGCTCGCCCTCCAGCTCGAAGAGGATCTCGCCCTGTGTCACGTAGCCGAACAGCGGCCCGGGGTGCCGGTGCGGCGGCGCGCCGGGGTCGCCGGGCGACAGCGTGACGCGGATGGTCCTGGCCTCGGCGCCGTCCGGGACGCGGGGCGCCGCCTCCGGCAGGGTCGCGATCACCTCGACACCTGGGGGCAGGTGCGTGTGCTCAGCACTCATGAATTCCTCCAAACAGGGACTGTCCGCAGTGACGACCGGGCGGTCCCCCCGTTTGTGACAGCCGGAACGCGGCGAACCCGCCCCGGACGGGGCGGGGTTCCGGCGTCCGGACGCACGCGCACACGCCGGGCGGATGTGTCACAGGCGACACCGGCGGTTGTCACACCCCACCGGATTCCCTGGTCAGCTGTGAGGACCGCGATGCGACCCCGGCCAACGCGTCGCGCCGCGCCGCCCGCGCCGCTCCCACTCGAAAGGCATCTCATGGCAGGCCATGGCTCTCCCGAACCCGGCGGTGACAGTGCCCTCCCGTGGCCGCCGCGTTCCTCCCGGGACCCGGCCCTCGGTTTCGACGGCGATCAACCGGCCGTGGACAGGTACGGTGTGCTCGTCGGCTACAGCGGTTCCGCGCGCAGCAAAAGGGCGCTGTCGTACGCGGCCGGGATGGCGCGCCGTTCCGGCACGGCGCTCATCGTCGTCCACGTCGCACGACAGAGCGCGGTCGCCGCGTTCTTCGGCTTCGAGCCGCCGGCTGCCGGGCGGAATCCGTACGACGGTATGCGGACCCTGGCAGAGCAACTCGCCTGCGAGGAGCATCTGTCGGGGCTGTCGTGGACCCTCGTCCGGCGCAGCGGCGTCGTTGCCGACGAGCTGGAGAAGGCCGGCCGCACATACCGGGCGAACGCCATCATCGTGGGCCGGTCGCGTGGTGCCGGTGGCACGCTCTTCCGCTCGATCTCCCGCACACTGATGCGCCGGGCTCACCGGCCGGTCATCGTCGTCCCCTGACCGGCGCCCGCGCAGGCGCGGTCGGTGCCGCGGGCGTCAGCGCTGGGCGAGCCACTCGTCGAACGTCGTGCGGCTCGTCCGGGCGTGCGCCCCGGCAAGCAGTGACCGTTGCTGCAGGGCGGCGCCGAAGAACCAGGCGTGGGCGTCGGTGACGACGTCCCGCGTGTCGCACCGGGCCGCCAGCAGCTTCACGGCGAGTTCGTCGAGCCGGAACTCCTCCGGACCCGCGATCGCGACGGTGTCGCACAGCGGCACTCCCATGGCGACGTGCGCGACGGTGGTGGCGACCTCGTCCGAGGACACCGGCCGCATCAGGGCGGGCGCGACGCGCACGCCGCCGTCCCCTGGTGTGTCCGCGAGGACGGTGGCCTCGACGCACTCGAAGGACGGCGCGGCACGCACGATCGAGTGGGGGATCGGAGACCGCCGCACCTGCTCCTCCAGCAGCAGCTTCGCGCGGAACCAGCCGGACAGCAGCCGTTCGGTCCCCACGACGGACAGGATCACATGATGTGCGACGCCCGCCTTCTCCGCGGCGGCCAGCAGCCCGGTCGTGGCGGAGCGGAAGCAGCGCAGGCCGGCCTGCCCGGCGCGCGTGGTGGTGCACGTGACGTCCACCACGACATCCGCGCCGCACAGGGCCTGCTCCGGCCCGCGGTCCGTGACGGCGTCGGCGCCCTCACGGCGGGGGAGGGGGACGACGTCGGCACCCCGGTCCCGCAGCCTGGCGACGACCTTGGCTCCGACCGGACCGGTGGCCCCTGCGACAACGACTCTCATGCGGGCCCGCTTCCTTCCGGGGGCTCGGCGACCCCGCTGGTCCTCTGGTGGCGGTCAAGCCGGCCGCACCATCACCGTGACCGGGCCCGGACCGTCGTTGTGACACCTCGCGTGCCCGCGGGGGTGCGCTGGACCCGGGGGACCGTTCGGCCAGGACTTCGTACCGGCGGACTTCGTACCGGCCGAACCGGTAGGACTCCCTGCCGGCACGCAGGGTTCACTTCGCCCAGGCGCGCCGTGGCCACGGCCCGGGCGGACCACTCGGCTGTGCCGCCTTCGTCCCGCTGCGGGAGCCGTCCCCGAATCGGGGGCCACGGTGCGCGCCGTGCACCGTCCCGCCGCCGAGGCGGCGGTCCTCCGCCTGTGGGAAGCGATCGCCTACGGCGTGGGGGGCAGCACGGAGCGGACCGCGTCCTCGCTGCGGGCCACGACGGCCGTTCCGTCGTCCGCGGTGATGATGGGCCGCTGGATGAGGGCCGGGTGCCGGGTCAGCGCCTCGATCCACCGCTGGCGGGTGGAGTCGTCCCGGGCCCACGCCGTCAGACCGATGTCGGCCACGACGGGTTCGCCCGTGCGCGCGATGTCCCAGGGCTCCAGAACGAGCCGGTCCAGCAACGCGGTGAGCTCGGCCGCGGTGGGCGGGTCGTCCAGGTAGCGCCGCACGGTGTACGCGGCCCCCTCCTCGTCGAGGATGGCGAGTGCCGAACGGCACTTCGAGCAGGCCGGATTGATCCAGATCTCCAAGAATTCGCCTCTTCTGTCGGAGCGAACGGCGACACGCCGAATTCACGGGGATATCCACCGCCGTCCGCCCGGACGCGTCACGGCCGACGACCCCGTCTGATCGCGTCACTCTTGTGCCATGGCACAAGAGTGACGCGTGCGGCCCCTTGAACAACGGCGAGGGCGGCCGGAGGATCCAGTGATCTTTTCGCTCATCGCCCGCTCTTCGCCGCGTCTCAGGAGTCTTCCTTGCCCAAGGTTCCCATCCCCCGGCCCGGGCCGATCGCCCTCGCCGTGGCTGCCGCGCTGGCACTCGGCGTCATACCGGCGACAGCCGCTGTGTCCGCGTACTCCGTCGGTGAGGCGTCGCACAACGACGCCGGACACCGAATCCCCGGCCCTGCCGGCACGCACACCGTCACCCTGATCACGGGTGACAAGGTCACCGTCGGGACCGCCGCCGACGGCACCGTCGTGCACTCGTTCCAGGCCGCGAGCGGAGCCACCACCGGCTTCCACCGTGCTGTCCTGGACGGCGCCACCTACGTCTACCCCGACTCCGCGCTGCCGTACGTGAGTGCCGGGAAGCTCGACAAGCAGCTCTTCAACGTGACGCGGCTGATCGCCGAGGGGTACGACGACGCGCACAGCTCCCGGCTGCCGCTGATCGTGCGCTACACCGATGCGGCCGCCAAGTCCCGCACCCGGGCGAAGATGGCCGGCTCGACCGACGTCCGCCGCCTGGACAGCATCCAGGGTGCGGCACTGGCTCAGAACCACGAGCAGGCACCGGAGTTCTGGTCCTCGCTGACCGGCGGCTCCGGCGCCGCGGCCCGGTCCGCCGCGCCGTCCTTCGCGGGCGGCGTCGCCAAGGTGTGGCTCGACGGCAAGGTGAAGGCCGACCTGGCCGACTCCACCGCGCAGATCGGCGCGAACAAGGTCTGGGCGGAGGGCGACACCGGCCAGGGCGTGAAGGTCGCGATGCTCGACAGCGGCGCGGACACCGAACACCCCGACCTGGCGGGGCAGGTGTCGGACAGCGCCAGCTTCGTTCCCGGCGAGGACGACATCGCCGACTACAACGGCCACGGCACGCACGTCGCGTCCACCATCGTCGGCACGGGCAGCGCCTCGGACGGCAAGGAGCGGGGTGTCGCCTCCGGCGCCCGGCTGGCCGTCGGCAAGGTGCTCAACTCCGAGGGCAGCGGCCAGGAATCCTGGATCATCGCGGGCATGGAGTGGGCCGCCCGCGACCAGAAGGCCAGGATCATCAGCATGAGCCTGGGCGGGGGCGGTGACAAGACCGACCCGATGAGCCAGGCCGTCGACGAACTCAGCCACGAGACGGGCGCGTTGTTCGTGATCGCGGCGGGCAACGGCGGCCCCCACTCCATCAGCAGCCCCGGTGCCGCGGACTCCGCGCTGACCGTCGGAGCCGTCGACTCCACCGACACGCTCGCGGACTTCTCCAGCCAGGGTCCGCGCGACGGGGACGGCGGCCTGAAGCCGGAGATCACCGCGCCCGGTGTCGACATCGTCGCGGCGCGCTCCCACTACAAGCGAGGTTCCGGCTACTACACCACGATGAGCGGTACGTCGATGGCGACGCCGCACGTCGCGGGCGCTGCCGCGCTCCTCGCCTCCGCGCACCCCGACTGGACGGGCGCCCAGCTCAAGGAAGCGCTGGTCAGCAGCGCCAAGGCGACCCCGGCGTACACCCCGTACCAGGCGGGCGCCGGCCGGCTCGACGCACTGGCGGCCGTGCACACCACGGTCTTCGCCACCACGAGCGCCTACTCCGGCTTCTACACGTGGCCGCCGAAGCCGGGGCAGACCGACGCCCAGACGGTGACGTACACCAACGTCGGCGACGCACCGGCCGACCTCCATCTGGCGGTCGACGGCACCGTCCCGGCCGGGTTGTTCAGCCTCTCCGCCGACCACGTCACCGTGCCCGCCCACGGCACCGCCACGGCCACCCTGACCGCGGATCTGGACAAGCTGGGCGGCGACCAGTCGGTCAGCGCCATGATCACCGGTAAGGACGGCAGCGGCGCGGTCCGCGCCCGGACCCTGATCGGCGCGGCCCGCGAGGGCCAGCGGCAGAATCTGACCGTCGTCGCCAAGGACCGCTCGGGCAAGCCGCTGGAGGGCCGGGTCGTCCTGACCGCCGAGCACATCTTCACGGTGATGGACCTCGACGCGTCCGGCACCGGCACGGCGCGGCTGCCCGTCGGCAGTTACAGCGGCTGGCTCACCGGCGACGTGCAGGGCGCCGAAGGCCCGCACTCGCGCGGCATGGTGCTGCTCGCCTTCAACGACGTGAAGCTGGACCAGGACCGCACCGTCAGCCTGGACGGCCGCAAGGCGCGCCAGATCCTGGCACGCGTGCCGCAGCAGACCACCGCCGTCGCGCCGCGCCTGGACGCCCACCGGTCCTTCGCCGACAGCCTGGTGGAGACGTCGATGCTGCCGAACCCGTCGTACGACAGCATCTGGGCGCTCCCGACCGGCAAGAAGGTCACCGACGGCGAGTTCGAGACCGGGGCCCGCTTCCGCCTCGAGCAGCCCGCTCTGACCGTGAGCACGAAGTCGACGACGTTCGACGACCCGCTGGTCAAGCGCGCGGCCACGCCACTGCCCGCCGGTACCCGGAACCTGACGGCGGTCTTCGCCGGTGACGGCACGGCCGGGGAGCTCGCGCGGCAGGACGTGCGCGGCAAGGCCGTGGTGGTGCGCGGCGCCGGCACGGAAGGGATCCAGGCCCAGGCCGAGGCCGCCGCGGCCGCCGGCGCGCGGCTGCTGCTGGTCGTCAACGACGGCGTCGGCCGCATGGAGCCCTGGGACGAGAACCCCTGGAGCCCGGAGAGCCCGGCCCCGGTGACGGTGGCGACGCTCAACGCCGACCAGGGCGCGGACCTGCTCGGCCAACTCCGGCACGGCACGGTCTCGCTGAAGGTCACCTCGCACCCCACGACCGACTACGTCTACGACGTCGTGCACCACTGGACGGGCGCCGTTCCGGCGGACCCGACCTGGCGTGAGGAGTCCAAGGACCTCGGCCGGGTGGACGTCTCCTTCCGGAACTACCGGCAGGGCAAGGCGATGGAGTTCCGTCCGGACGTCTGGCGCGGCTGGGCCGTCGGCAACCAGCTCACCGCGCCCGCCCAGGGCGAGCGCACCGACTGGGTCACCGCCGGCACCACGTGGCTGGACGACGCCTTCATCCAGGGCGAGACCGGGCAGCACTCGATCGACCCGCTGACCTACCCGGCGCGGAAGACCGGCAAGGTCAGCTGGTTCGGCCCGATCCAGCGGCCCCGCATGGGCCCGATCAACTACCAGCCGGTGCGCTACCTCGACACCATGTACATCACCGCGCCCGGCTGGGGTGACTCGGGGTCCGGCCACGTCGGCGAGGCCGGCGCGAACTTCGACGTCAAGGACTGGATGTCGCTCTACCAGGGCGACCAGCAACTCGACTGGGGCAACGCCGAGTACCTGCAGGTTCCCGGCCTCGGCGCCGAGCGGCTGCCCTACCGGCTGGTCGTCGACAACGACCGCGGCACCTGGGCCAACCCGTACTCGACGCACACGCTGACCGAGTGGGACTTCACCTCCGCGGTCACCGGCAGCGACGCGGCGGCGTCCCTGCCGCTCATCCAGCTCGACTACGGCGTGGACACCGACAAGTCCGGCCGTGCCGACCGGCACGCCGGCCTGACGGTGAGCGCCTCGCACCTGCCGGGCACCACGGCCGCCATCGGGAAGCCGACCGTCGAGGTGTCGTACGACGACGGTGCGACCTGGCAGCGGACCGACCTCAGCCGGTGCGACGACGGATGGCGCACGAACCTGCGCGCGCCGCGGTCCGCCGGCTACGTCACCCTCCGGGTCGGCGCCCGGGACACCGCGGGCAACACCGTCTCGCAGACGATCACCCGGGCCTTCGGCCTGCGCTGACGTCACACCCCGGGAGGTCACCCGGGACAGCACCGCGTGGGCGGGGCCGCAGCCGGCGGCCCCGCCCATGCGGCGTCCACGGGGCCGGGGCGGAAGCCGTCACCCGGCTCGGCGGGCCGTGCCGCCGTGCCGCCGATAGAGTGATCACCACACGCCCCGCCCCGGCGTGGACGTTTTCGGACCGGCGCCGGGCAGGCCCACCGGGAAGGTGACGACGCCCATGACCGGACAGTTCAGTTGCCGGAGGATCTACGAGGACACCTCCTCGCGGGACGGCAAGCGCGTACTCGTCGACCGCCTGTGGCCCCGCGGAATGAGCAAGGAACGGGCCCACCTGGACGAGTGGCTGCGCGACGTGGCGCCCTCGGCCGACCTGCGCCAGTGGTACCACCACGACCAGGAGCGCTTCACGGAGTTCCGGGACCGGTACATCGGCGAGTTGAAGGACGCGGAGCACCGGCCGGCCGTGCAGCATCTGCGCGACCTCGCCGTCCGCGACAAGGTCACCCTGCTCACCGCGACCAAGGACCTCGACCACAGCGAGGCCGCCGTGCTCGCCCAGTGGCTCGGCGCCGCCGGTAGCCCGCAGTAGGCGTGCGGCCCCCCACTTCCGGGCGAGCACCCCGCTCCAGGTGATCGTCCCGTCGGCGGCGGAGCCCCGGCCAAGCGCGGGAGAATCCCCGCCCTGTCGCTCTCCGGCGCGCGTCATGGGCCGCCCGGACGCCGTCAGGCCGTCGCGTACGGCTGGTTACCGCGCCGTTAGAATCTCCTGATCGTCAGGCGTCCCCTCGGGGGCGGGACAGTGGAGAAGGGGCGTGAGGCGCGCGGTGCGCAACGTTGCTGACCCGGATCTCGGAGTGCTGGCCGGACGCCTGCTGTTCGCCGTCCAGACCGAGCTCTTCTCCCGGCTCCGCGACCTCGGCTTCGACGACCTGAAGCCCCGTCACGGCGCGGTCCTCGCCTACCTCCAGCCGCAGGGCATCCGGGCGACGGACCTGGCCCGCGTGTCCGGCCAGCACAAGCAGGTGATCGGCACGCTGGTCGACGAACTCACCGCGCTGGACTACGTCGAGCGGCAGAGCGACCCGGCGGACCGGCGGGCCAAACTGGTCTGCCCCACCAAGCGCGGCCGCGCCCAGATGGCCGCCGCGGACACCATCATGGCGGAGATGCAGGAGCGTCACGCCCAGCGCCTCGGCGGGACCGTCTACGCCGAGTTCAAGCGCCTGTTCGTGGACGTGGTCGAGCAGCAGCGCCGCGACGCGAGCACGGTCACCGGCGACTGACCGGCCGCGGGGACCCGGGACGTCGTCCCCGCTCGGCGTGCGTCGGGGAAGGTGCCGGCTTTCCGGACGGGTGCATGGTCACTGATCGTTACTTTCCGTGGCCGATGCTCACGCGAACGTGACGTCACCCGTGGGCGGGAGAGCCGCTGCTTGCGCTTGCCTGGGTCACTCCTTAGGGTCACTAGTAAGGAAAAGTGATAGTCACTGAAACTTACTACTTGCCTGCGTCGTGAGACGCCGCGTCGCCGGGAGTCCGTTCCATGTCTGTGATCGAGTTGACCACCTTCACCGTCGCGCCCGAGCGGACGTCCGCGATGCTGGCCGCTCGCGGCGCGATGCTCGCCGCGTTCCGTGAGGACCGGCGGGGGTTCGTGGACGCGCGGCTGGTTCGGGTGGCCGACCACACGTGGCTGGACGTCGTCGAGTGGGCGGACGCGCAGGCGTACGACGAATCGCGTGCGAAGGGCGGCAACCTGCCGGGGATAGCCGCCTTCTTCGCCACCATCGACACGCTGGTGAGCGCCGAGAGCGGTGTGCGCTACGACGACGCGGAGGACGGCCGGCGCACGGTGCGGACCATCGCGTACGGTCCGGAGCCCTCGCAGGTCGGAGAGCTGTACCTGCCGGAAGGGGACGGCCCGTTCCCCACGGTCGTCCTGATCCACGGCGGTTGGTGGGCGGCGATGTTCGACCGCAGGCAGTCGACACCCCTCGCGGAGGACCTGGTCTCGCGGGGGTTCGCGGTGTGGAACATCGAGTACCGGCGGATCGGTGAACCCGGCGGTGGCTGGCCCGGCACGTTCGACGACGTGGCCGCCGCGGTCGACGCGGTGCCCGATCTCGACCCCTCGCTCGACGGCGGCCGGGTGCTGGTCGTGGGCCACTCGGCCGGGGGCCTGCTCGCCGCGTGGACCGCACACCGGTCCACGCTGCCCGACGGCGTCCCCGGCGCCCGTCCGAAGCTCCGGCCGCTGGGCGTGGTGACCCTGGCCGGCGTGCTCGACCTCGTGGCTGCCGACGAGGCCCGGCTGGGGAGGGATCTCGCGGAGCCGGACGCCGAACCGCCGGCCGGTGCGCCGGCGCCGTCGCCGTCGCCGTTCGAGCCGGATCCGTGGCCCGGTCTCGCGTCGACGGCGCACGATGGGATGGTGGCGCTTCTGCTGGGCGGCCGAGCCGCCGCCACCCCGAGCGGTACGCGGTGACGTCCCCGGTACTGCTGAAGAACGGTGGCGTGCCGATGCTCGTGATCCACGGCACCGCCGACGAGGTGATCCCGTTCGGGTACGGGCGGACGTACGCGGAGGCGGCGGCCGCTGCCGGCGTGGAGGTCACCTTCACGGCATCGCCCGGCGCGGGCCACTTCGACGTCGTGGAACCGGACGGACACGCATGGGGCGTCGCACGGGCGTGGCTGGAGCAGCGGTCGGCGGCGGGCGGGGAGCACACGTCGTGAACGAGTGAGGGATGGGAGTGATCGTGTCCGGACGATTCGCGGGGAAGGTCATCCTGATCACCGGGGCCACCTCCGGTGTGGGCCGTGCGACCGCGGAGCGGATCGCCGGTGAGGGCGCGAGGGTCCTCCTGGCGGCCCGCGGCCGGGAGGCCGGCGACGCGCTGGAGGCCGGGATCCGTGCCACTGGTGGCGAGGCCGCTTTCGTGTCCGCCGACGTGACCGTCGAGGCGGAGGCGGCGGAACTGGTCCGGCAGGCGCTGAGCCGGTACGGCCGGCTCGACGGCGCGTTCAACAACGTGGGTGCCCCCACCGCCGTCCGCCCGGTCACCGAGATCGACGGTGACGCCTGGCGCGCGGACCTGGAGTTGAACCTCAGCAGCGTCTTCTACGGCCTGAGGCACCAGATTCCCGCACTCCGGGCGAGCGGTGGCGGCGCGATCTTGAACAGCGCCTCCACCTGCGGCGTCGCCGCCTACCCGAACATGGCCTCCTACAACGCCGCCAAGCACGGCGTGATCGGGCTCACCCAGTCGGCGGCGCTGGACACGGCCGCGGCCGGTATCAGGGTCAATGCCCTGATCATCGGCGGCGTCGACACCCCCCTGTCACGCGGACTGGCGCAGGCCGCGCCGGGCGTGCCGGAGGAGTCCTGGCGAGCGGCCGAGGAGATGCATCCGCTGGGGCGGATGGGCCGGCCGGAGGAGGTCGCGGCGTTCGCGGCGTTCCTGCTGAGCGATGAGACCCAGTTCATCACCGGGGCCGCGCTCGCGATCGACGGCGGGATGACCGCCCGCTTGTAGCTGGACTCCGTGGGGGCTCCATGAACGTGTCCGCGGCAGGCGGAACAGCGCCGGGACGGCCCTCAGGACGGTGTCCCCACCCGCCAGGGCCCAGGCGTCGGCTCCACGTCGGAGGCGTGACCCACCACCGAAGGAGCAGCCCATGCCCGGCTTCTCCCCGTAGGAGAAGCGCGCACTCGCCGACGCGCCCCTGGAGGACGAGCGGGCGGCAGCCGTCGCCGTCGACAGGCTGGTGGCCGAGGCGGTCGCCGTCTCGCCGGACGGCATCGTCACCGCGCCGATCCCCGTGCCGAACGGGAGCTTCTCCTTCGGCCGGGGCCAACTCCGGCTCTCGGACGCGGCTCCCCGACGCCGATCCCGGGATCAGGGCAGGTTGACGGGTGACACCTCGGACGGGGCGAGGACGTCCGCGTGTTCGCCGGTGACGAGGTAGACGACGCGGTTGGCCACGGCGACGGCGTGATCGGCGAAGCGTTCGTAGTAGCGGCCGGCGAGCGTGACGTCGACCGCGGTCTCCACGCCGTGCTTCCAGCGTTCGTCCAGCAGGTGCTGGAACAGCGCGCGGTGAAGGGTGTCGATCCGGTCGTCGTCCTGTTCCATGGTCAGGGCCGTGTCGACGTCCCGGGTCACCAGGACCTCGGCGGCCTTGGCCATGAGGTGCTGTGCCAGCCGGCCCATTTCCAGGATGGTGCTGCGCAGATCGTCCGGGACGGCCCGTTCGGGGGCGCGGCGCTGGGCGAGTTTGGCCACGTGCTTGGCCAGGTCGCCGGAGCGTTCCAGGTCCGCGCTCATGCGCAGCGAGGTCACGACGATCCGCAGGTCGGTCGCGACGGGCTGCTGCCGGGCAAGCAGGGCGATGGCCCGGTCCTCCAGCGCGTGCTGCAGGGCGTTGACCTCTTCGTCGCTCGCGATGACGAGCTCGGCGAGGGCCAAGTCGCCCTCCAGCAGCGCCGTGGTGGCCCGCTCCATGGCGGAACCGACCAGCTCGGCCATCTCGACCAGGCTCGTGCTGATGGATTCGAGTTCCTCATGATATGCGTCGCGCATTGTGTCCCCTCCGGTACCGATGACCTGCCAAGCCCCCGTCAGCGGTCAGCCTTCCACAAGATGACGGAAAGCGCCCTGACGGCGTGAGGGGCGACGGCGACGGCGGCGGCGCCGCGCGGCGCGCCACGCGTCACTGAAAAATGCCGGTGGACCGGTGTCGATCGCGGCATGTCCCGTTCGACGTCATGGTGTGCGGCGCTCCGCCGCACGACGACGCGACAGGATCTGGTGAGTGCGGACGTGGACCAGCTGCTGAGAGTGATGAACTTCAACGTCTCGACCGACGGAATCGGTGCCGGTGAGGACCAGAGTCTGGAGAGGCCGTTCGGTTGCGACGGCGCCGAGCGGCTGTTCGGCTGGGCCGGTGCGACGGCGAGCTGGCCGAATCGCACGGATCCCGGAGGAAGCCGGGGTCTGGACGACTACTTCACGCGGGATTTCGCACGCAACATCGGTGCCGAGATCATGGGCCGCAACAAGTTCGGGCCGCAGCGCGGGCCCTGGCACGACCACGAGTGGCGCGGCTGGTGGGGACAGGAGCCGCCGTTCCGCACGCCGGTGTTCGTCATGACCCATCACCCGCGTCCTTCGTTCACGCTGGCCGACACCACGTTCCACTTCGTCGAGGGGGATCCGGCGGCGGTCCTGGAACGGGCGCGTGAAGCGGCGCAGGGCAAGGACGTCCGGCTCGGCGGCGGGGTCACCACGGTCCGCCAGTTCCTCGACGCCGACCTGGTCGACTCCCTGCACGTGGCGGTCGCGCCGGTGAGGCTGGGGTCCGGGCTGCGGCTGTGGAAGTCTCCTGAGGAGCTGCTGGACCGCTTCCACCTGGAGGTCGTGCCCAGTCCGAGCGGTGTGACGCATCACCTGTTCTGGCGGAGGTGACGCCGAGGGCCGCGCGGGCCGGGCCCCGGCCGCGAGGGGTACGCCCCCGCCGTCAGCGGCCCGGGCGGGGCGGACGCGGTCACGCCCCGGGCCGGGTCGCCGGGTCAGTATCCGATGGCCTGTCGCAGGAGGAGTACTGTGCCGCGACCTGGGCGGGGATCCGCGTTGAGGACGAGCAGGCGGTTGATGGCGCTGGGCATCCCGTACACGGCCTGGGCGCGGGCGTTTTCCAGTGGGAGGGCGTGCTCCTCGACGCGGCGCAGTGCCGTGCCCAGGTCCGGCACCACCTTCTGCGCGCCGACGATCCAGACCGCGTGGGCGGCGCCGCCCGCGTTGGCGGGGAGCTGGCTGCCGCTGCCGGAGGCAAGGACGAGGGAGCCGGTCTCGGTGACCGCGGCGACGCTGTTCACGACGAATTCGGGGGTGGCGAGCAGCTTTCGGATCTCGTCCGCGTGGGTGGCGCGGTCCAGGGTCAGGACGTGTGGCCTGATGGCGTCGTAGCGGCCGCCGGCGTTGATGTCCTCGTCGATGCCGGACAGCCGGAGGGTCTCGCTGGCTCCGGTGAGCACGCCTGCGCCTTCGGGGAGCAGGGCTTCGACGCGGGCGCGCGCGGCAGCGGCATCGTCGAGGATCTCGGTGGCGAATCCGTTGGCGCGCAGCGCGGCGGCTGCCCGCTCCAGCCGTTCGGCCGGTGCGGGGTCGGCGAAGGACACGGCCGGAGTCGGACGGGTTCGGGACCCCTGTGGCGATCGGGGTGCCGTGCCCGCCAGCGGGGAGGTGTCGAGGTACCTGACCTCGTAGATCCGCTCGGCGAACCTCCAGCCCTCCGCGGTGCGCCGGTAGCGGTCGTGGTAGACGGCGTAGTTCAGGCCCTGGCGTCCGTCCAGGGTGCGCGCGAGTTCCTGGACGTAGGCACGGCCGGTCGCCGTGTCCCCGTCGAGCAGGATCGTGCCGGGGTGCGTGGTCTGGACGAAGAAGTCCCACTGGCTCTGCAGCCGCTCGCCCCCGGCACGGATCTCGTCGCGGCCGAGCAGTTCGACGGGGATGTCGGGCATGCGCAGGGCACCGTCAGGGGTGAACAGTGCGGCCAGGCGGGGCCGGTCGCGCATCATGGCCGCGTCGGTGAACTCGCCGCGCAGCGCCTCGATCTCGACGCGGTCCGCGATGGCCCGGAAGTCGTTCATCGGCGTCCTCTTTCCGTCGTGTCGTCGTCCTGACCGGTACGACAACGCAGCCCCGCGGAGTGTGAGGTGGCGCGCCGGCCTCACATTCCGGTGCGCTGCGGTGTCGTACCGGGTAGGGGCACAGAAGCGAGTGAGGGAGACGGCCGGACCATGACCACCACAGCCGGGCCCGGCGGCCAGCAGAGGGATCCGGGCCTCAGCGCGATCATGAGCGAGCGGCGCCGGCTGATCAACCTCGCCTATCGGCTGCTGGGGTCCCTCGCCGACGCCGAGGACGTCGTGCAGGAGACCTACGCCCGCTGGTACGCCATGTCCGCTCCCGAGCGGCGGTCCATCGAGTCGCCGGGCGCCTGGCTGGTGACGGTCGCCGGCCGCATCTGCCTGAACCTGCTCGGCTCGGCGCGGGCCAGGCGGGAGACCTACGTGGGCGACTGGCTGCCCGAACCGCTGCCCGAGCCCACGGAATGGATCGCTGGACGCTCCGGCGCGGGCGGGACCGACCCGGCTGATCGGGTCACTCTCGACGAGTCGGTGACGATGGCCTTCCTGGTGGTCCTCGACACGATGACCCCGGCCGAGCGCGTGGCGTTCGTCCTGCACGACGTGTTCCGCTACCCCTTCCGCGAGGTCGCCGGGATCGTCGGCCGCACACCGGCGGCGTGCCGCCAACTGGCCTCGTCCGCCCGCCGCCGGATCCGCACCGCGCGGACCCCGGCGGTTCCGAGTGCCGGGCAGGCCCGGATCGTCAGGCGCTTCAGGACCGCGTGGGAGGCCAAGGACATCGACGCCCTGATCGGCCTGCTCGACCCCGACGCCACCGCGACCGCCGACGGCGGCGGGCTGGCCGTCACCCACGTGCGCCCGATCGTCGGCGGTGTCCGGATCGCACGTGCCTATGCCGAGATCGCCCGGGTGTCCGGTGACCGCACGACGTTCCTGGAGCGCACGGTCAACGGTGTGCCCGGCTTGGTGGCGCGGCAGGACGGCGCCATCGCTACGGTGTTCGCCTTCGACTTCGCGGGGGACCGGATCAGGCACATCTGGGCGGTGCGCAACCCCGAGAAGCTCGGTCCCTGGAGGGCCACCTGAGGGGCGATCCGCACCCCGGGGGGCGGGCCTCCCGGCCCCGGCACCGACGGCACCGCGGTGACCTGCGAGGATCGGATTCTCCGCGGTGGGGATGCCGGGCGGAGACCTGGGTTCCGGCGCCGGCGGAAGGTCGTCCCGCCGACCGTGAAAGGAAGCGGGCGGTCCCGGACAGGTGAGGGTGTGGAATTGAGGCTGGTGCACGAGCGGTCCCGGGTCCGGGAGGCTCGATTCGAGGCGTTGCTGGGTGTGGTGGCGGAGCCGCTGCACCGCTATCTACGGCGGCGGGCGGACGCCTCCGCGATCGACGACGTGCTCGCGGAGACCATGCTTGTGCTGTGGCGCCGGCTGGAGGACGTGCCGGGGATCGACGCGGAGGGTTCGGTCGACCCCGACGAGGCGCTGCCGTGGTGCTACGGCGTCACGAGGGGCTGTCTGGCCAACGCGCACCGGGCGGAGCGGCGTCGGCTCCGGCTGGTGGAACGGCTGACTCGGACAGCCGAGCCGTCGCGCGAGGTGGCGGCGGACCACCTGGAACTGCATCGAGCGCTGGAGCTGCTGGGAGCGCTGGACCGCGAGGTCGTCCGGCTGTGGGCCTGGGAGGGACTGACGCCGAGCGCGATCGCGCAGGTGACCGGGCTGACCGCCAACGCGGCGAGCATCCGGCTGCACCGGGCCAAAAAGAAGATCGCCGCTCGGCTCGAGCGAAAGAATCCCCGGCAGGCCGGACACAGGACGGATGAAGAAGGGAGCCGATGGTGAACGACGACGAACTGCTGGCCCGGATGAGGGCCATCGACCCGGCACGGACATCCGAGGCTCCTTCCCCCGATCCCCAGCTTCTCCTGGAGGCCACCGTGACCGCCGACACCCGCGTTTCCCCGACCGAGCAGAGTGCCGGGGGTGAATCCCGCCGGCGCTTCCTGCCCATCGCGGTGGGCGCGGCCCTGCTCGTGGTGGTGGCCGGCCTGACCTGGGGTGTGACCTCGCGGGACACTCCGCCGTCGCCGTCGGCCGCGGCGACCCCGGCCGCCCCTGCGCTGACTCTGACCGTTCCGGACGCGCCCGCCGCGAAGTGCGCCCCGGTCACCGTCGACCTCCTGCGCGGCGTGCAGACCGCGTTCGAAGGCACGGCGACCGCCGTCAAGGGCGACCGGGTCGAACTCGGGGTGGACCGCTGGTACCGGGGCAGCGGCCCCACCACCGTCCGGCTCACCAGCGACGCGAAGCTGGCCCAGCTCCTGAGCGGAGCGGAGTTCGCCGTCGGCCGTCACTACCTGGTCGCCGCGAACGACGGCCGTGTCACCCTGTGCGGCTCCACCGCGGAAGCCACCCCGCAATTGCGGGCCCTCTACGAGCAGGCGTACACCGGCTGAGATCCGACCGCTGAGATCCGACCGCAGGGATCAGCGCCCGTTCTCCCGGGGGCTGGGCACGCGGGTGCCGTCGCACCCCGGGGAACGGGGTGCGACGGCGCCATGGTGCGTCGGCGTGCGGGCAGTGGCGACCGGTCAGAAGTCCAGGTGCCAGTCGTCCAGATAGCCCGGCACCGCGGCGTTGCCCGGGAACGACGGGGTGTTGTCCTGGATCCGCAGCTTCCATGTGCCGTTGGCCGCCACCGACGAGGCGTCGACGGTGTAGGTGGCGTGCAGTTCGCTTCCGGT
Organism: Streptomyces sp. NPDC088354; assembly: GCF_044753585.1. NCBI lineage: Bacteria > Bacillati > Actinomycetota > Actinomycetes > Kitasatosporales > Streptomycetaceae > Streptomyces > Streptomyces sp. NPDC088354. The sequence continues at coordinate 32,220 of NZ_JBIVNJ010000036.1, forward strand.
GTCCCAGGCGAAGTCCTTCACCAGGAACGCGGTGCCGTCCGGCGCCACCAGCCAGATGATCTGTCCGCCGATCCACCCCTTGTACACGTCGACACTGACCTTGAGCGCGGCGGAGGCGTTGCCCTGCCGGCCCGTGACGGTGATCGGCGACTCCGTGGTCGCCCACGCGCCGATGTCGTACCGGTCGGGGTTGACGAAGTGATCGCCGCCCGAGGCCAGGACGGTCCAGGTCCACGGCACCGGCAGGGTCTCCGCCGCCGAGGTGCGGATCGTGACCACCGTCGCGAAGGTGCCGGCGGCCCTCGGGGTGCCCGTGATCAGGCCCGTCGTACGGTTGATGGACAGGCCGGTGGGCAGGTTCGCCGCCGAGTACGTCAAGGCGCCAGGACGACTGCTCGCCGCCACGATCTGCCGGCTGACCGGGATGCCCACCGCCGAGTCGCGGGTGGACGGCGGCACCACGGCGATGTGGTTGACGAAGCGCGGACCGACGTTCACCGCGGCCCACGCGTTGCCCACCGCCTCGTACGCGTCACTGGACTTGCCGAAGAGGTCCGCGGCGGCCTGAAGGGTGGCCACCCGCGCCGCGGCGTAGTCCGTGGTGCTGGTCATGTAGCGGGTCAGGGCCCGGTACCAGACGTTGGTGGCGTTGTGCAGCCCGAGGCCGGCGACCGGCTTGCCGTCGTAGGTGGGACTGTCGTAGGAGACACCGTTGATCGTCTTCTTCCCGCTGCCCTCGGACAGCAGGTAGAAGAAGTGGTTGCCGACGCCCGAACTGTGGTGGACGTCAAGGTTCTTGGTCTGCGGCGTCCAGTAGTCCTCTGACGTGCCCTTGACCGGGTCGGCGTCCTTGGAGGGCTGGTCCATGTAGCGCAGCGGCTTGCCGGTGCCGCGCACGTCGGCGAGCTCGCCCAGGGTGTAGTCGGGTGTGTCCGACGGGTTGTTGGCGTAGAACTCCACGGCCGTGGCCATGATGTCGCTGGTGGCCTCGTTGAGACCGCCCGATTCGCCCTCGTAGATCAGGCCGGCCGTCTCGGAGGTCACGCCGTGGGTCATCTCGTGCGCGGCGATGTCGAGTTCGGTCAGCGGGTGCGCGTTCTCCAGGCCGTCGCCGTACGTCATGCAGAAGCAGCCGTCGTCCCAGAAGGCGTTGGCGTAGTTGCTGCCGTAGTGGACGCGCGAGTACGACCCGGCACCGTTGTCGGCGATGCCGTTGCGGCCGTACATGTCGTGGTAGAAGTCCCAGGTCTTGCGCTGGCCGTAGGCGGCGTCGACGGCGGCCGTCTGGCGGTCGGCGGTGGTGCCGTCGCCCCACTGGTCGTCGGCGTCCGTGACGAGAGTGCCGTTGCCGCCGACGCCCGTCAGGTCGTAGGTGCTGTGGCCGCCGCGCTGCGGGTCGGTCAGCTCGTAGTGGTCGCCGTTGCGGACGGTGCCGATCTGCACGCGGCCGCTGTACTGGCTCTGCCCGGTACCGGCGTTGATCTGCTCCGCGTGCTGCAGTTCCTCGCCGGTCGCGGCGTCGGTGAGCACCTGGACGCTGCTGGGGGTTCCGTCGTCCTGGACTCCGGTGACGACCGACTGCCAGGCGAGCCGGGGCTTGCCCTCGCCACCGGCCCAGACCACCAGTCGGGGTGCGGCGGTGGCCTTCGCCTTGTCGTTCCGCTCCTCCTTGACGGAGGCCAGCGCCGACTTCCGCGCCGTGGCGGCCGGCACGGAGGCGACCGTCGTGGGGAGCGATATCCGTCCGGTCGGCTCCGTGGTGGTCCGCGTGGCACCTTGCTGGTGCACCACCAGGTCACCGCCGATGACGGGGAGTCCGTGGTACGTGCGCTCGTAGCGGGTGTGCACGGTGCCGTCGGCGTCCTTGACGACGTCCTTCGGCACCAGCTTCTCGCCGCCGTCGAGCCGCAGCGCGTGTGCGGTGTCGGCGCTGGTCCGGGCGGCGTCGTCCAGGAGTTCGGCGCGCTGCGCGGTGGAGAGCCGGAGGGACGCGGCGCCGGCCCGGGCCGCCGCGGATATCCGGGGCGGCGCGGGCTGGTGCGCGGCGTCGAGTGCGGCCCGGGGCGCGGCGACGGCGCCGGCTGCCGGGAGGACGGTGACGAGGGCGGCGGCCAGGGCGACCGTCGCGGCGACGGCGGCCGTGCGGCGCCGAGTCGGTGAAGTCCGTGGCGAAGTGGCGCCCGTGACAGGGGGGTTGTGCGTCACTGGTGCAGCTCCTTGAGCCCGGGCCGGGAGGGGCCCGGGGGGAAGGGGGACGGGAGGCGACGGTGCCTCCGTGGCGAAGTCGCACGGTGCGAATGCGCGTACGACCAGGGGATCGTTTCAACCACCCGATCCACCGTCCACAGTTCGGAGATCATTGTCCGAAAAGCGGTGAGCGGTTCACGGCTCGGCCATCCGTTCCCAGGTCGTGCCACTTGGGGCTTCATCCGGGTGTAACAGGGCGCGGTTCCGGCCGCGATGGCGAGTTTCGGCCAACCGCGGTCGTGGTTTCGGTGTCGGTATCCCGACAGCTGTCGTGGATGCGACAGCGGTTGTGCGGAGGCATCGCTCGTGGCGTCGGCGCCGTGCCGCCGCCGTGCGAGAGCCGGCGAACGGCTCTCGCTCGAAATTCCGGGAGGCTCTGCGGAGTCGCGGTCACCGCGCTGTTCCGTATGTGTCAAATCTTCGAAATTCGACGGAACGGGGAAATGCGGGAATTGGCCATGGAGGGCTCCGGTGGCGTGGTGCGGAACCCGGCCCGGGGACGTTCTGTGAGGTCAAGTGCCGTTGTGGCGTGACTTGTCCGATTGTTGAGCGCTGCATGTTACGACCATGGAAGCTATTTGTTCAAGGGCTTTACATTTCCTCTTCAGGGATGGTCGGATGCGATCCATGGTCGACCTTGGAGACAAAGTGCGAGTTCCCATTGTCCGAAGATCTGCGGCATCGGTTGCCGCGGTTCTCGCCGTCACCCTGGCCACCCCCGGGGTGGCCCACGGTGTCGCACCGGTACTGCCGGCCGCCGCGTCCTCGGCCGGGACGGACGGCGCGCAGCGTCCGCCGGTCACGGTGACGCTGATCACCGGAGACAAGGTGACGGTGGCTCAGGGGTCGGACGGGCGTACCCCCACGCTCGACGTCAAGCGTGCGCCGGGCGCGACAGGGTCGGTGCGCGTCGTCGGCGAGGGCGGCGACACGTTCGTGTACCCCGACGAGGCCATGCCCTACGTCGCGACCGGGCGGCTGGACAAGCAGCTCTTCAACGTCACCCGGCTGGTGTCCCAGGGCTACGACGACGCCCACGCCAGTGCGCTGCCCTTGATCATCACCCACCCCGACGTCGCGTCCGCTCGCACGAGCGCCGCCACCGGCGACACACTGCTGCCGGGGGCGAAGACCACCCTGGCCCTTCCCTCCGTCCACGGAACGGCCGTTCGCGCCCAGCGGTCGAAGGCCGCCGCGTTCTGGTCGGCGCTCACCGGCACCGGCTCCGGCGGGCCGGACGAGAACGTCCAGCGGTCGACCGCGCGGACCGGTGAGGCCACGGACGACGCGCACGCGCCGTCCTTCGCCGCCGGTGTGTCCACGGTGTGGCTGGACGGAAAGGCGGAGGCGGACCTGGCCGACAGCACGGCACAGGTCGGTGCTCCCGCCGCCTGGGCCGCCGGCGGCACGGGCGCCGGGGTACGGGTCGCGGTGCTGGACTCGGGCGTGGACTCCACCCACCCGGACCTGGCGGGCCGCGTTGTGGCGTCCCGCAGTTTCGTCCCGGGCGACGACGTGCTCGACCGGAACGGCCACGGCACCCACACCGCCTCCACCGTCGCCGGAACCGGCGCCGCCTCCGACGGCAAGGAGCGCGGTGTCGCTCCTGGCGCGGACCTGATCGTGGGCAAGGTCCTCGGCGACAACGGCTCGGGTGCGATATCCGGGATCATCGCCGGCATGGAGTGGGCGGCGCGGACCGAGCACGCCAAGGTGATCAACATGAGCCTGGGCACCGCGGCATGGCACACCCAGGACGACCCGCTGAGCCAGGCGGTCAACCAGCTGAGCGCCGAGACGGGCGCGCTGTTCGTCATCGCCGCGGGCAACAGCGGCAACAGCCCCTACAGCGTGAGCGCGCCGGGCACCGCCGACGCCGCGCTCACCGTGGGCGCGGTGGACTCCTCCGACCACCTCGCCGACTTCTCCAGCGCCGGACCCCGCCTGAGCGACGACGCCCTCAAGCCCGACCTGACGGCCCCCGGCGTGGACGTGCTCGCGGCGCGTTCCCAGTACATGAACGACGGCGGTGAGGGCTACTACCGTTCCGACAGCGGCACTTCCATGGCGGCGCCCCACGTCGCCGGCGCGGCGGTCCTGCTGGCCCAGAAGCACCCGGCGTGGACCGGGCAGCAGATCAAGGACGCGCTCATGGGCACCAGCGTCCTGACTCCCGACTACACCCCCTACCAGGCAGGCACCGGCCGCCTGGACGTGGCCGCCGCCTACCTGAAGGACCAGATCGTCGCGACCGGATCCGTGGACGCCGGGCTCGTCCCCTGGTCGCCCGGCAAGCAGCGGAAGCCGGTCACACGGCAGATCACCTACACCAACACCACCGACCGGTCCGTCACGTTGCAGCTCTCGACCGCTCGCGGCGCCTCGCCCGCGGGTGTGTTCACCCTCGCCGCCGACCACGTCACGGTCCCGGCCCGCGGATCCTCGACGGTCGGCCTCGTGGCGGACCCGAAGGGACTGGCGGCCGGCCAGTACGCCGCCCAGGTCACCGCCCGTTCGTCGGCCGGTGCGGTGCACACGGCCGTGGGCCTGTCCGTCGAGTCCGAGAAGTACGCACTGACCGTCCACCTCAAGGACCGGGCGGGCAAGCCCGTCAGCGGAGAGGTCGAGATCACCGGCGCCGACGGGAAGACCACCGTCCTGTGGGTCCCGGACGGTACGCTCACCAGCCGCTGGGCCCCCGGCTCCTACACCGTCGTCTCCACCCTGGACGTGGAGGGCCGCCACGGCCCGCACTCCCTGGGATACGCGGTGCTGACCGTTCCCGAGCTCGACCTGACGGCCGACCGGACCGTGGAGCTCAACGCCTCGGGCATACGCCAGGTCAAGGTGGCCACGCCCAAGCCCACGTCCGTCACCACCAGCAGGATCGACCTGTTCCGTTCCTTCACCTCGAGCAAGCCCACGCCCGCGGACTGGCAGGCGCTGCACGAGATCCTCATTCCCTCGCCTGCCTACGACAGCCTGTGGGCCCTGCCGACCAAGGGCAAGGTGAAGAAGGGCAGCTTCGTCTTCACCACCCGCATCCGCGCCAAGCAGACTCCGCTGAAGATCACCTACGGCGGGCGCAGCCTCGACGACACCCTGCTGGTGCAACCCGGATCCCGCCCGTTCAAGGACGGCACCGCGCACGTCGACGCCGTGTTCGCCGGCGACGGAACGGCCGCCGACTACGCCGGAGTGTCGGCGCGCGGCAAGGCCGTCGTCGTCCGCAGCAGCGCGGCGGCGGCCCCCACCGACCAGGCAGCCGCGGCGCGGACCGCCGGGGCCGCGATGCTTCTGGTCGTCAACGACACCGACGGCCGCAAGATCGACTGGTACGGCGACCCGGACGGCATGACGACCGGTCCGCTCCCGGTCGCCACGCTCACCACGGACGAGGGCGAAGCCCTCATCAAGAAGATCAGGTCCGCGGGGAAGGGCGGAGCGAGACTGACCGTCGAGGCGCATCCTTCGCCGAAGTACCTGTACGACCTGGCCGACTACCACCAGGGAGGCATCCCGCAGGACCCCTCGGCGGCAACGGATCCCGGCAGCCTCGCGCGCATCGAGAACGACTTCGCCCCGCCCGCCGGCAAGCAGGTCACCGAGAGCCGGGAGGACAGCCCCTCGTACGAGTACTGGCCGGCCGCCTACCCCTACGCGGTGTACGGGTCGGTGCGGGTCCCTGCCTTCCCCAGGGAACCGGTCGCCGCCGGGCACCGTACCGACTGGGTCTCCGCCAAGAACGGCGTCAAGTGGCAGCAGTACGCGACCACCGACGACTGGTCGACCTTCAGCGACATCGTGGGCTACAAGCCGGGCAGCGTGCACAGCGAACGCTGGTTCGGCCCCATCACCCGGCCGCGCATCCTCGGCTTCGAGGTCCCGCACCGTGTCGGCAACGGCATGGGAGGAACGATCGCGGGATTCGGTGACGGTGGGTCCGCCCACAGCGGCCTGACCTCATCCCTGTGGTCGCGGAGCTTCGCGCTCTACCAGGGGGACCGGCTGCTGGCGCAGAACGGGCCGCGGCCCGATCTCGGAGTGGGCGACCTGGCACCGGAGAGCCTCCCGTACCGGCTCGTGGTCGACACGAAGGGGAACACCGACTTCACGCCCTATTCCAGCGCCACGCACACCGAGTGGACCTTCCTCTCCGGCAACGCCGAGGACCAGGCCATCCCCTTGGCCCAACTCGACTACGGAACGGAACTGGACGCCGCGGGACGGGCGAAGCGCACGTCTGCCTTCTCCGTCACTCCCACTGTCGCCGGCAGTGACGCGGCCAAGGACGCGGTCTCCTCGGTCAAGGTGGACGTGTCCTACGACGACGGGAAGTCCTGGCGGTCGCAGGAGCTGAAGGAGAGCAAGGGCAGCTGGCGGACGGTGCTCCACGCGCCGGCCCGCGCGGATTACGTGTCCGTCCGCGTCACCGCCAAGCAGCGCAACGGCGGCGGTATCACCCAGACCGTCACGCGGGCCTTCGGTCTGGAGTAGCCCGTGCCGGCGGCCGGTGCCCCGCCCCTGCCGGGGTGGGGCACCGGCCGCTCAGAGGCCTCGCGGTCAGCGCCGGACGGCGGCGAGCGCGGCTGCCGCGGCAGCCGCGAGCGTCCCGTCCCCGCCTGCCCGCGCGGCCCAGGCGACATGGCCGTCCGGACGGATCAGCGCCGCGCGGAGCCGGTCCCACTCCGTCCGGGCCGCGCCCGGGTCGTCCGCGACCACGGTCAGCACGTGCGGCGGGGGCGCGTTCCCCGCGAGGGCGGACACGGCCTCCGCGTCCGCCTTCGAGGCCACCAGCAGCACGTACCGGTCGGGGGCGATGACCGAGAAGAGTCCCCTGCCGTCGGAGAGCCGGATGTCCGGGGCCCGGTGGCCGACCAGAGGATGGGCGTCACCGCCCGGCGGATAGGCGACGGCGAGCCCGGACAGTTCCTTCGCCAGCAATGCGGAGAAGGCGGGCACGTCGGCCACGGCCCGGTTCAGCACCGAGCGCAGGGACAGCAGATCCGGCCGGAAGTCGGTCATGAGCGACGTCTGGGCGCGGACGAGTTCCATCAGGGCGAGCCCGGCGCCGTGGCGTTCGTCGTGGTAGCTCTCCAGCAGCCCGTCGGGAGCCCAGCCCCGCAGGGTGGCCGCGAGCTTCCACCCCAGGTTCCAGGCGTCCTGCAGGCCGACGTTCAAGCCCAGGCCGCCGACCGGGAAGATGCGGTGGGCGGCGTCTCCGGCGAGGAGGACGCGTCCGCGCCGGTACCGCTCGGCGAGCCGGTTGGCGGATCCCGTCCTGGAGATCCAGAGGGGATCGCGGAGGCCGAAGTCCGAGCCGGCGATGGCCGCCAGCCGGGTGCGGAGCTCCTCCGCCCCGGCGTGTTCCGTCCAGTCCTCGTCCCCGTCCTCATCGGCGTTGACCCCGCCGACACGGTGGACGCCGTTGCCCATGGGCACGACGAGGGCCTGGCCCGCGGCGCTGTTGCGCTGGAAGTACGGGACCGCTGGCGGGTCGTCGAGCGTGACGTCGGCGATCCAGGTGTACGCGGTGGACTCCGTTCCCGGGAAGGCGATCCCGGCGGCCTTGCGGACCCCGCTCGCGGCGCCGTCGCACCCGGCCAGGTAGTCCGCCTCCAACGGATACGTCCCGGTCGCGCTCTCCACGCGGGCCACCACGGAATCGGCATCCTGCGTCAGGCCGGCGAAGGAGTGCCCACGCCTGATGTCCACACCCAGGTCCAGGGCGTACCGCTCCAGCAGTTCCTCCACCCGCGGCTGCCCCAGGACGAGGATGTGGGGGAAGGGGGTGTCCAGCGCGCTGAAGTCGACGCGCTGGTCGAGCAGCCCGAAATGCGAGTTCGGGATCTTCCTGCCCTCGTCGAGGAAGAGGTGGGCGATTCCGCGCGACGCCCAGATCTCCATCGTCCGCGGATGGATCGTGAACCCCTTCGAATGGGGAAAGCGCTCCTCGCGCCGCTCGACGACCGTCACGTCGACGCCCGCCAGACGCAGTTCCGCCGCCAGCCACAGGCCCGTCGGCCCGGCACCGACGACAACGGCCTCTCCCATGCGTTCCTCCGCCGATGAGTGGATCCACGGGCGCGGTCGGTCGATCCGCGCCCCCGCAGTGGCCTGTCGGCGGGGACAGTAACAGAGAACCGCTGCCGGGCCGACCGTCCGGTCCCGGTCAACACGACTGCCGCGCAGGGGAGTTGGCCGCCTCGAGCCGCGTCGGCGGCCGGGGCGGCGCTGCGCACCCTGTCAGGTGCGGCCGGGACAGGAGCGGAGGATGCGGTGGCCGGTCCGCAGCCGTTGGCCTGCAGGCGCGGCCGGGGGGCGGCCCCGCTCGTCGCCGCGCGGTACTACCGCGCGGCGGCAGAGCGCGAACGCATCGTCGCCGGACCGCGCGCGGCCTTGCGGGGCTCAGCGCGGCTCAGGGCGGTCCGGCTCCGGCCACAGGCTCGTGATGACCTTGCCCTGCGTGTAGAAGTGCACGGCCTCGCTGCCGTACATGCGGTGGTCACCGAAGGCCGAGTCCTTCCAGCCGCCGAATGAGTGGTAGCCCACGGGCACCGGCATCGGCACGTTCACGCCCACCATGCCGGCCTCGACCTCCCGTTGGAACCGGCGCGCCGCGCCGCCGTCGCGGGTGAAGATCGAGGCGGCATTGCCGAAGCGGGAGCCGTTGACGATGCCGATGGCCTCGTCGTACGTCTCGGCGCGCACCACGCACAGGACGGGACCGAAGATCTCGTCGCGGTAGGCGTCGGAGTCCGTACTGACCTTGTCGAGCAGCGAGATTCCCATCCAGTACCCGTTCTCCAGGCCCTCGACGGTGAAGCCCCTGCCGTCGAGCACCACGTCCGCTCCCTGGGCGGCCGCGCCCGCGACGTATTCGGCGACCTCGTCGCGGTGTGCCCTGGTGACGAGCGGGCCCATCTCGGACTTCGGGTCGTTGCCCGGGCCGATGGTGAGCTTCGTGGCCCGCTCGACGATCCGGGGGACCAGCGCGTCGCCCGCCGAGCCGACCGCGACCACCACGGAGACGGCCATGCAGCGCTGGCCCGCGGAGCCGTAGGCGGCGGACACGGCCGCCTCGGCCGCCGCGTCGAGGTCCGCGTCGGGCAGCACCAGCATGTGGTTCTTCGCTCCGCCGAGGGCCTGGACGCGCTTGCCGCTCGCGGACGCCCTGCTGTAGACGTGGCGGGCGACCGGCGTGGAGCCCACGAACGACACCGCCGCCACGTCCGGGTGGTCGAGCAGCGCGTCCACCGCGACCTTGTCGCCGTGCAGGATGTTGAGCACGCCGTCGGGCACCCCGGCCTCGGCCGCGAGTTCCGCGAGGAGCAGGGACGCCGACGGTGCCTTCCCGCTCGGCTTGTGGACGAAGGTGTTCCCGCAGGCGATCGCCATGGGGAACATCCACATGCTGATCATGGCGGGGAAGTTGAACGGCGAGATGCCGACGACCACGCCGAGCGGCTGCCGGATCGACGCCACGTCGACGCGGCTCGACACCTCCGTGGACGTGTCGCCCTTGAGTGCCGTGCCGATCCCGCAGGCCAGTTCGACGATCTCCAGGCCCCGGGCCACCTCCGCCAGCGCGTCCGCGTGGACCTTGCCCTGTTCGGCGGTGATCAGTGCGGCGATGTCGTCGCGGCGCGCGTCCAGCAGGGCACGGTAACGGAAGAGGATCGCGATCCGCCGGGCGAGCGGGGTCGTACGCCACGTCGCATAGGCCTCCTTCGCCGCGGCGACCGCCGCGTCGGCCTCCTCCGCGCCGGCCATCGCCACCCGGGCGGTGACCTCGCCGGTCGCGGGGTCGGTGACGGCGCCCCAGGTGCCGGAGGCACCCGAAGCGTCGACGAAGGGCTTGCCACCGATCCAATGGGTGACGGTCTTCATCGGCAGAACTCCTCCAAGAATGACGGCGGCGGGCAGCGAGGGTCTGGTCGCCGCACCTCACACGCCTTGATCGCGGCCGGACGGGGCCGCGCCCTCAGCCGAGCAGGTGCCACCACGCCCTCGGGGCCGGCACCGCTGAGTTGGAATCTACTGCTCAGATCCCCGCGAAGAGGCGGACGGGAGGCCCGCGGCCCGATGTGCCTGCGACCGGTCCAGCAGTGTGGTGGCGCGGGTCACTGCCCTCCCTTGTGCCTCGCGGGCTGCGGTCGCCCCGCCCGGGGCGGTGCGTGAGGCCGGTCAGAGCCCCGCGGCAAGGATGTGGTCGATCCGCCTGTGCCGGCGCGGGATTCGCCGCCGCGCCGGCGGCGACCTTGGCTTCCGGGTCCGCCGGCAGTCGCCCCGGCACGTCCGGGCTGACGTTGGGGTGCCGGGCCACGCCCGCACGCAGGAACGAGTCCTCGTCGGCGGCGAGACGCCGCAGGGCCGGATGAAGTCCCGCGTGGGCGTCCCGGATGGCAGGGTCGGGGTGCTCGGCGATCCGGCGGCGCATCGAGGGGGGACACGGTGCCCGTGCAGGAGCACTGCCGCATCGCTTCGTCCGTCCTGGTCCGCCGGCCGCCCGAATCCCGGCAGTTGCACCTGCTCGCGATGGACCGTGCGCCCATGCGACTGAATGCGCATGCGTGGTGTCGGGCCTGCCGCCCACACGTGCCGGGCCCAGCATGCGGCGATGAAGGGTCCATGCCCGGCGGGCGTGCGTTAGTTTGCCCGCCATGATTGAACTCGGACCGGTCACCTGGCCACCTGCCCCGATCACGACCGAGCGGCTCGTGCTCCGCGAGTCCGAGGCCCGCGACCGCGCCGGGCTGATCGAGCTGTTCGCCTCATCAGAGGTGGGCACCCACATCGGCGGCCCTCGGCCGCGTGATGAGCTGGAGCGCTCGGTGCCTGAGGTGCCTGGGCAACGCCCCGGCTTTTTCGTGGTCGAGCTCGACGGAGCGTTGATCGGCATCGTCACGCTCGACCGGCGTGCCACCGAGCGGCCGGGTCACGTCCGCCCGGAAGGCGGCGAGGCGGAGCTCGGCTACATGTTCCTCCCTCAGGCGTGGGGACACGGCTACGCCACCGAGGCGTGCGCAGCGGCCCTCGACTGGTTCGCCGACACGCTTCCCGGTGAGCCGGTCGTGCTCACCTCCCAGACCGCCAACGTCCGCTCGACGCGGCTCGCGACGAAGCTGGGTTTCACCGAGGTGGCGCGGTTCGAGGACTACGGCGCCGAGCAGTGGTGTGGCGTCCTGTCCCCGGTCTCGCCGTCCGGTTGAGCTCGTGCTCATTGCCGCCGGACGGCGTCACCACCGAGCGGCGGGCCCGACACCACGCATTCACATTCAAGAGCGGGCTCGTGGCCGACGGGCACTCACCTCTCACGGTCCGTCCGGGCTTTCGGGGCGCGGGGCGATGTCCCGAAGGGCCTGGGCGACGGCGGGGTAGTCCTTCTTCAGGATGGCCCCGTGGTTGCTGGTGACCTTCGCGGCGATCTCGATGCGGGGGTTGCGGGCGGTCACGGCGTCGAGGCCGGCGCGGATGCGTTCCTGTTCGTCGCCGCGGCTTCCGAAGGACGTGCCGGAGGCGACGACGTAGCGGACGGGGACGGCGATGTCGTCCAGTACGGGGCCGAGTTCGCGTTCGCGGGAGAGCCTGCCGAGTTCGATGTTGCTGTCGGCCTGCTGCTCGGCGTTCATCCGCGGGGCCAGGCCGGTCGGGCGCAGCAGGGGCAGGAACCAGCTCATGCGCCGGAACAGCTTGCGGATGCGTCGCTCCATCGCGTCGTCGAGCCAGTCGTGGGGGAACGCGCCGTCGACCAGGACCGCGCCCAGAGCGCGCTGCGGGTTGCGGCGGGCCCAGTGCGCCGCGACGACGGCGCCGTAGGACCAGCCCACCACCAGCGCCCGGTCGACGTTCCGGGCGGCGAGGACCGCGTCGACGTCACGGACGGCGGCCTCGAAGGAGTAGTCCGCCGAACGCTTCGACTTCCTGCCGCGGGCCCGCTCGTCGTAGGTGATGTGCCGCCACTGCGGGCCGAGTTCGGCGATGACGCGGCGCCAGTACCCCTGGGTGGCGAACTGGCCGTTGAGGTACACCACGGGGATGCCGGGGCCGCCGGAGTCGGTGACGGCCAGGGCGGTGTCGTCGACGGGCACCATGCCGGTCCACTGCGGACTCGTCGAGGAGGAGCTGTTCTTCGTCATGTGTTTCCCTCTGCTCGTGTCGGGTGTCGTGTGCGTCGGGTCGTGGTGGGCTCGGCCGGGCGGTTGCCGGTGGGGGTCGGTCAGAGGCTGCGGGCGGTGATGTCGCCGCGGGCGGTGGTGGCGCGGATGTCGAGGCCGGCGGCGCCGTCGTTCTTGAGGGCGTTGCCGATGCGGCCGTGGCCGGTGCCGGCGTCGAGGACCGCGGAGACGCCGGCGGCGGCGGTGACCGTGATGTCGCCGGTCTCGGTGCGGAGCACGACCGTGCCCTGGACGGCCTCGGCGATGGTGATGTCGCCGCGTGCGGTGGTGATCTGCGCGGGGCCGTCGAGCCGGCCGATCTCGACGTCGCCGTCGACGGCGGTGAGGCGGACGCTCGCGGCCTCGTCGATCGTGATCTTGCGGTACGCACCGTCGAAGGCGATGTCGCCGAGGCGTCCGGCGCTGTGCAGTTCGGCGGCGGCGGTCGTGGCCCGGACGTGAGAGCCGGCGGGCAGGTGGACGGTGATCTCCAGGGATCCGCGGCGCCCGACGAGCCGGTTGTCGGGGGCCGGGGTGGTGACCCGCAGGACGCCGTCGGCGTAGGAGACGGCGGTCTGCTGGGCGGTCGCGGCGTCGCGGCTCTTGCCCGGGTCGGCGGGCAGGACCTCGACGGTGGTGTCGGTGCGGTCGGCGGCGACGAACCGGACGCGCCCGGCGGGGACGTCCAGGACGGCGGAGATCGGGGCGGCGGCGTCGAACGTGTGCATCGTGGTCTCCCGTGTCGTCTCAATGTTTCTGACATCGGAAACGCTACGTTGCTTTCCATATATAGGCAACGCCCTTGTTGCATCAAATCAGTAATCATGCAGGCCAGTGCCATAAAGCCATTGCAACGATGCTGAGGAGAACGCAACGGCTGCAGTCCCGATCATTGCAATGATCGAGAGGTGAACGCTATAGTGGCCGGACCGGGGACCGATCCGAGGAACAACCGAGGGAGATGACGATGCCGGGAGGCAGGCTCACTCAGTCCGAACGCCAGCAGATCGCGCTGGGGCTGGCCGACAGCCTGCCGTATGCGGAGATCGCCCGGCGTCTGGAGCGCCCGACCTCGACGGTCACGCGCGAGGTGATGCGCAACGGCGGCCCCACCGCCTACCGCGCCGACCTGGCCCACCGCGCCACCGAGCACCGCGCGCACCGGCGCAGGCCCGCTGCCACGCGGGGGGCGGAGTCGGTCCCGCAGCCGCACGGACGTGATGCCGCGGCGGTGGCCGAGTACGAAGAGACCTTCACGACCGTGCTGATGGCCTCGGGCCTGAGCAAGATGACGGCCCGGGTGCTGACCTGTCTGTTCACCACCGACGCGGGCAGTCTCTCCGCGTCCGAACTCGCCCAGCGCCTGCAGGTGAGCCCGGCGTCGATCTCCAAGGCGATCACGTTCCTGGAGAGTCAGAGCCTGGTCCGCCGAGAACGTGACGAACGCCGCCGCGACCGCTACGTCGTCGACAACGAGCTCTTCTACCAGGCCACGATCGCCAGCGCCCGGGCCAACGACCAACTCGTCGCCACGGCCCGCCAGGGAGTGGCGGTCCTCGGCCCGCAGACCCCGGCGGCCGCGCGCCTGGAGAACATCGCCCGCTTCCTCGACTTCATCAGCGAGAGCATCACCCGCGCCGCCGAACAGGCCCGCGAGGTCCTCCACGCCAAGCCCGAGAGCACCGCGGACGACACCACCCGGACGCCCCCGGACCACGGATAGCCAGATGTCCGGAGGAACGGCCGAGTTGCCCGCGCCGGGGCGGCGCCCCGGCCGCGACAGGGGCCGTCAGGCGGTCGCCGCCTCGGCGCGCGCGTAGAACGCGGCGAGTTCGTGCGGGTTCTTGGTGTAGACGTCGATCTTGTGTACCGCGCCGTTCTCGACCTGGTGGATCTCGACCATGGTCAGCGGGAACCGTTCACCGGTGGTGTGGGCCGTGAGTGTTCCCGTGAGCGTTCCGACCACGCCGGCCGGGCCCTGGAACACCTCGGCCGCGGTGATGGCCACGTCGGCGTAGCCCGTCATCGCGCCCAGAACCGACCGGACGAACGCCTCGCGGCCCTGGTGCACGCCGCCGTAGGGGAGTTGGGCCGGTTCGTCGACGATCACCTCGGGGGCGAGCAGCGCCAGCACACCGGGCACGTCGCCCTTGGCGAGGGCGTCGTACAGCGCTCGTACGACGTCCGCGGGGTTCTGCGGCGCTGTCTCGATCCGGTCGTTCATCGTGGGTGTCCCTTCAGTCGGGCCGAGGTCCCGAGGTCCGGTCGGACCCCGGTGGACCGGGGCAGTCACCATGCAACGGCAGGCGGCGCCGGCGGGGGAGTCCGCGCTGTGAGGGGTACCGGCAGGGACCCCCACCGGGGGCACGGCCTGCCTACCCTGTCGTCATGGACAACCGGGGCGCAGTCAGCGCATTCCTCCGCTCCCGACGCGAGAAGATCACCCCCGAGCAGGCGGGTCTGCCGGTGTACGGGCAGCGGCGGGTGCCCGGACTGCGCCGGGGCGAGGTCGCGGCGCTCGCCGGGGTGAGCGTGGAGTACTACACGCGCCTGGAGCGCGGCAACCTCAAGGGTGTCTCCGACAGCGTGCTGGACGCTCTCGCCCAGGCCCTGCGGCTGGACGACACCGAGCGCATGTACCTGCATGACCTGGCCCGGGCCGCGGGGCCGGCGGCCCGGGCGCGGTCCCCGCGGCGGGAGGCCCGGCCGGCGGTGCGGGCGAGTGTGGCGCGGATCGTGGAGGGGATGCCGGGGATGCCCGCGTACGTGATGAACAACCGCCTCGACACGCTGGCCGCCAACCCGCTGGGCCGGGCCCTGTACTCGGAGATGTTCGCCGACCCGGCGTGCGAGGGGAACGTCGCCCGCTTCGCGTTCTTCCACGCCGCGGCACGGCGGTTCTACACCGACTGGGAGCGGATGGCCCGCTTCGCCGTGGGCGCGTTGCGCGTCGAGGCGGGGAAGCACCCCCACGACCGGGAGTTGTCGAACCTGATCGGTGAACTGTCCACCCGCAGCGACGCCTTCCGCGTGATGTGGGGGTCCCAGAGCGTCCACGTCTTCCGCGACAGCACCAAACGCCTGAACCACCCGCTCGTCGGCGATCTGGAACTCGACCAGGAGACCATGAGCCTGCCGGACGAGAGCGGCCTGAGCGTGGTCGTCTACAGCGCGCCTCCCGGGTCCGCCGCCGAGGACGGCCTGAAGCTGCTCGCGAGCTGGTCCGCCACCGCCGGGCTGGAAGAGGACGCCGCGTCCGCCGGCACACCATCATCCCCGCGGCCCCCACAGCCCTGAGCGGCGCCACCGGGCGACGACGGACGGCCGGCCCCCCGAGGGGACCGGCCGTCCGTCGTACCGCGGTTCACGCCCGGGGCGCGCCGGCGGCCCCGTTCCCGGAGCCGCCGGCGCCCTTTCCGGCCGCGTTTCCGGAGCTACTTGCGCTTGAGGGTGAAGTTGCCGGTGACCGTCGCTCCCTTCTTCAGCTTCAGCGTGGCGACGGTCGGCTGGTAGCCGTCCTTGGCGACGATGACGGTCAGCGGGTTGTTACGGGTGTCGAGCCACAACCCGTAGGTGCCGTCTGAGCCGGTGGTGAGGGTGTAGGTCGAGGCCCAGCTGTCGATCTGCACGGTCGCCCCGGCCAGCGGCGCGGTGCCGCCGCCCGCCGTGTTGCCCAGGACGAGACCGGCGATCTTCCCCCAGGTCTTGGGCGGGTCGACGTGCAGGGTGACCGGGATGCGCGGCACGGAGTACGGCGTGTCGGTGCCCACGCTCAGACCGGCGGTCAGGTCACCGGGCTGGGTCACCGAGGCCGCCGAGGCGTCCAGGGAGACGGTGACGGTGGTGCTGGCACCGGGCTCCAGGGTGAGCTGCTGGACGCTCGTGCTCAGCCAGTCCACGTCACCCGATCCGGTCTGGTCGTAGCCGGGGAGCACCTCGACCTTGCCGACCGGCGTGCCGGGGGCGTTGCCGCCGCCGACCTTGTAGAAGCCGGGCGCGCCGCCACCGCGGTAGGTGGCGAGGTTGGCGTTGGGGAGCTCGCCCCAGGTGCCGGAGGCCGGGTCGAAGGCCTGGCTGCGGTTGGTCAGGGCGTTGTTCCCGACACCGCCGACGAGGATCAGCCGGCTGTTGGCCGCGGCGTAGGAGGTACCCCACTGGGGGGCCGGTACGTCCGCGAGCTGGGACCAGCTGTCGGTGCCCGGGTCGTAGGCGTAGGTGTGGGTGACGTCGTTGTTGCTCGCGCCCAGACCGCCGGCGCAGTAGATCTGGCCGTCGATGGCGCCGCAGGCCTCCCACGAGATGGCCTCGGGGTAGGCGGCGATCTGGGACCAACTGTTGGTGGCGGCGTCGTAGACACTCGCGTCGGTGGTGCCGCACGAGTCGGCGGCACATCCGCCGATCATGTACAGCTTGCCGTCCAGGACGGTGGTGCCGGAGCCCGCGTACGGCTTCGGCGCGGACGCGCCGGTGGTCCAGCTGTCCGACTGCGGGTCGTAGATCTCCAGCTTCCCGTCCGGGGCGCCCGTCGGGCCCCAGCCACCGGCGACGTAGAGCTTGCCGTCGATGAACCCGTGCGCGGGGTCCTCCCGGGTGTCGGAGGCGCTCGCCAGCTTCGTCCAGCTGCCGGCGACCGGGTCGAGGACGTACAGGTCCTTGACGTCGGTGGATCCGTTGTAGCCGAAGGCGGAGTAGACCTTGCCGTCGAGGGTGGCGACGGCGTTGTCCATCAGGGCGCCCGGCAGGTCCGGGGCGCTCTGCCAGGTGTCGTCCGCCGGGGCCGCCGCGGACGGCTTGGCCGCGCCGGACGCCGCGTGGGCCTTGCTGGACAGCGGGTTGAAGTCACCCTTGACGGTCTGCAGCGCGGCGCCCTTGGCCTGCTGGGTGAAGCCGCCGGACTGCTCGCCGAGCTTGACCGTGGCAGCTGCGCCACCGGTGTTCTTGACGGTCAGCTTCTGGGTCTTGGCACCGCCCCAGGCGACGGAGGCGGAGACGGAGGCCGGGGTGATGGTGACCTTTCCGGCCTTGAGCTTGAAGTTGGCCTGGACGGCGCTGTCGGCCCCGGTCTTCACCGACTTGGTCACCGAGGTGTACTTGGCCTTGGCCGCGGTGAAGGGGTGGCTGCCGAAGGCGGTCGAGACGAAGGAGTAGAAGCCGTCGGGCAGGTTCGGGTCGTCGGGAGTGGCCACCGTGGTGGTCGACTCGGCGGGCTTGTCCTGGCTGGTGACACCGGCTCCGACGATTCCCTCACCGGTGTTGGCGTCGGTCACGGTGCCCACGACCAGGCCGGCCGGGACGGCGGTGAGGTGCCGGTCGCCGACGAAAACGTTGTCGACGGCCCACCACCAGCCGAAGCTCCCGGTGAAGTGGAAGCGCAGCTGCACCGCGGGCTTGCCGGCGAAGTCCGACAGCGAGGCCTCGATGCGGTCGCCGGCGACGTCCGAGCCGGGGGCCCAGATCCTCGTCCAGTGCGCGCCGCCGTCCGAGGTCGCCTCGACGACCGCGGACTGGTCGCCGAACGACTTGTACTCGGTGTTGAAGGCCACCTCGGGGTCGTTCTTCCCGGTGAAGTCGTAGACCGGGCTGACCAGCGAGCTGTCCTGGGTGGCGCCACCGCCGAAGTGGTCGCTGTCGACGATGGCGAACGCGCCGTCACCGCCGGTGCGGTTGGTGCGGTTGCCCGGGTCGTCGAACTCCCAGCCGCCCGTGGTGTCCTCGGCGTTCTCCACCTTCCAGCCGGCCGGCGGGGCGTCGGTGGCGTCGAAGGGCTCGTTGGTGCCGGTCACGTCGACCTTGTATCCGGGCGGGGTCGCCGTCCAGGAGTCGACGGGGACCGAGATGCCCACCGTCTGGGCGGAGTCGCCGACGGTGACCGTCTTGCTGACGGCCTTGTAGCCGGGGGTGGCCGCCGCGACGTGCAGGGTGTACGAGTGCCCCTGAGGCAGGTCCAGGCTGTACGCGCCGGTGGCCGGATCGGTCCACACCGCGCCGGGGACGCCGTCCGCGGTGATCTTGGCGTACAGCGGCCAGCCGTGGCCGGCGCCGTCGGTGACCTTGCCGGCGACCGTCTGGCTGGGCACCGGGGCGAGGGTGAAGTTCTTGGTGACCGTGGCGTCGTCGTCGACCACGACACCGCCGGCGGAGCCGTCGGCGTAGCCGAACGCCGCGACGGAGACGTCGTAGGTGCCGGTGGGCACGGTCAGCGAGTACGCGCCGGAGGCGTCCGTACGGGCGGAGTTGTCGCCCGCGCTGACGGTCGCGCCGGCCAGGGCCTTGCCGGTGGCGCTGTCGGTCACCGTGCCGGTGATCACGCCGTGCGGACCGCTGCGGAACGCGGTCAGGCCGGCGGGGGTGCCGAGCCCGGTCGGGCCGTCGTAGCCGGTGGCGCCGTTGCACAGGTACGACGGGGAGCAACTGCCGTTGCTGCCGGTGGTGACGTCGTTGATGCCGGTGCCCGCCGCGTACGGATAGGCGTTGGGGTACGAGCCGGCGACGGGGGTGCCGGCGGCGGCGTACACCGAGGCGATGATGGGCGAGGAGACGCTGGTGCCGCCGTAGACCGCCCAGCCGCCATTGCCGTAGGTCTGGTAGACCGCCACGTCCTGCGCGACGGCGGAGACGTCGGCCAGGGACCGGTGGTCACAGCCGGTGTCCTGCTGGAAGGCGGGCTTGGGCTCGTACAGCGAACAGCCGGAACCGGCGTCGCCCCAGGCGGACTCGGTCCATCCGCGGGTCGTGGACGGGGCGCGGGTCAGCGTGGTGCCGCCGACCGCGGTCACGTACTGCGATGCGGCCGGGTAGCTCACGCCGTAGCCGTAGTCACCGGTGGACGCGGTGATCGCGACGCCGGGGTGGTTGTAGTGGGCGTCCAGTTCCGTGGTCTCGGACGGGTCCTCGCCGTTCCCGCCGCGGTAGTCGGTGCCGTAGGAGTTGGAGACGTACTTCGCGCCGAGCGCGACCGCCTGGTCGACGGCGGCGGACAGGCTCTCGAAGCTGTTGTCGTCGGCCTCGACCAGCAGGATGTGCGCGTTGGGCGCGCTCGCGGAGACCATGTCGAGGTCGAGCGAGATCTCACCGGCCCACCCGGGGTCCGGCGTGGGGTAGTCGGTGCCGCCGCGCTGGTCGACCTTGCGGAAGCAGCCGTTGTCCGTGGTGCAGGCCGGCAGCCCGAACTGCGCCCGGTAGACGGCGAGGTCCGACTCGGCGGTCGGGTCGTCGAAGGCGTCCACGATGGCGACGGTCTGACCGGCACCGCCGTCGGCGGGCAGGTCGTAGGCGCTCTGCAGATCGCCGGCGCCGTAACCGGCGGGGGTGCTCGCCGCCTTCATCAGGCCCTTGACCGGCTTCACGTCCGTGCGGCGCAGGGCGAAGCAGCTGAACTGGCCGGGCTTCGGCGTGTCACAGGTCGGTTCGAAGGCCGGGCGCGCGCCGGTGGCCGAGGCGGCCGGGCGCGCGTCCGCGACGCTCGTCGCCCCTGCCGGTGCCTGTACTCCGAGCACCGCCATGGCGGCGGCGCCGAGGACGGCCAGGCCCCTGGCCACCCTCCGGTGGACAGGGTGTGCGGTTCTCGCTGGTCTGTGCAACGTGACTCCCATGCGTGCTTGCTGGGATCGAGCCGCGTACGGCTCCTGGGTGAGGTGAGCGCCGGGGCGTTCACCGGGGCCCATTAGCGAGATGGGTTCTGTGCATGTCAATGGGGATGTTGTGAGGACGGTGTGACCGAACGTCACCACATGGGTGTGGTGGCCACGTATTTCCGCTGGGAATGTCGCCAAATGCCCGCGCCTCGGCGTCCGCTGAGCGAACGCCGGCGTCTCGTCAGGCGTGACCGTTCACGGAAAGTATTGAGGGCGTGAATACGACACAAGACGGGAAGCCGCCAGCGCCGCCGAATGGAACCGGCCACATCGTGGGGGGGCCGACTATTTGTGCTGGTCAAACCACTGTGCGGGGGTGTCATGGTGCCGCCGCACGCCTGCCCGCCGGTCGGGCGGATGCCGGCGTCGCTCCTCCTGCAGCGGGTCCGGACGGATCCGGGCAGAGCCGAGTGGCAGCGTGTTCCACCGTCACGCCCTGAGCCGCGCGGGCTCCACGGTGTGTCGGTCGCAGCGGGCGGGGAGGCAGCAGGGACTGCTGTGATTCCTGTCGGGGCCAGACCCTCGCGTCATGGGGAAACCCAACGTGGGCAGGGCGACAGCGGCTGACGACGCTTTCCGATGTGTCATCGGGTGGCCTGGGCTCGTCCCGTGGAAATCACCGGGGGGTGATCCCCATGGGGGGACTCATGAACTTCTTGAGTGGCTTACTCTTGATCGTTCTCGGGGCACCGCTCGTCGGCATCACCGGCCGGGTGATCGAGAACTCCGGGCGGGCGGGCCTCGGCAGGACGATCTTCATCGGCGGGTACCTCGCGGTGCTGGGGGCTTGCTGTCTGGCTGATCGTCGGCAGTCCCTGACGGTCGTCAGGCCGCACGGGGGCAGGACGTCGGCGGGGGTGTCGGCGCACCGACGGTGGGCCCTGCAGGAACTGGCCGCACAGTCACTGGACCTACCCTTCAGCACGTACCGCCGACATCTCACCAGGGACGCAGAACTGCTCTGCGACCGCCATACACCCGTGACTCGGGTAGACGCCGGCAAACCCGAGTCCAGGGCGTCGAGAGTGACGACGGTGCCGGTCAGGTCCAGCAGCGCCAGCAGCGGACGCTTGCAGGTGGTCCCGTTCGGCTTCGCACCGATCTCCATCTGGGTGACGGTCACGACGGTGCCGGGGTGACCGCGGAGAGCAGATGCCGACGCGTCGCGGTCGAATGGGCTGATCCCCTGAGCGCCTTGCCATCGACGGCTATGGCGCGAGGCCGCCCGGATGCAGAGACACGCGGCGCCGGTCGGCCAGGTAGGCGCCCACCGCCGGGCCCAGGGGCGTCAGCGTCAACATCCCTCAGTACACACCCGATCGAGACCGGCGACGGCATCCGCCGCCACCTGAGCAGATGGCGGCGGATGCCGATGACTCCCCAACAGAGTGTCTGCGGCACGTTGGCCCCGGCCCAGTTCGCACTTCGACCAGTGGTCCCGGCAACCCGCAAGCCGCCAGGTCCCGCCCGCAGCGGTCTCGAACTCGGAGAAGTCCACCTGCCAGACCTGGTTCGGCCTGCTCGGCTCGGTGGCGAAGGCGGCCTTGCGGCGGGTGGCGTCCCGGACGCGCTCACGGGCCGGGCGCGGCCGCGGCCTTCGCCGGCGTGCCCTGGCGGGCGCAGGCCTGGTGGCGCCGCCAGGTCCGCTCGCGCACGCCGACCAGTCGGCAGAACCTCGTAGTCGGCATGCCCGCATCTCTGCGGATCACCTCGAGGTCCTCGAAGGGCTCTGTCGGCCCTCAGCGGATTACGTCCACACCCGCACCTCGACCGCAGCCTCGCCGGCGCCTGTGCCACGTCGGCAACCTCTGAATCAAGTCGCTGTTCCCGACCGCTCGGGCCGGACTTGCCCGCGAGGCCGGCCCGGCCGGACTCCAGGAACTGGCGCTTTCAGTTTCCGATCGACAGCACGATCCGGACCTTCTCCTCCGGCGGCACCGGCGGCGGCCTCACCATGATCGGTCGGACTCCTTCACAGGTCAGGACCCGCAAGATACGAGTCCGGCCACGAAGTCTGACGCGCCACAGAGGCACTCCTGTGCCATGTGAGGAGCTGCTCGACACAAATCCCCAGTGTAGTTCCCTTTGATCTTGAGGTGCCGCTCTGGCGCCGCCACGGTCAAGCCTTGCGCAGGCCTGTCATCAGTGCTGACACACACCCTCCAGGACCATGGGTGACCATAATTGCAGCTGCCGTGTCCATCAGTGAAGCTCGGCGAGACATGCGAAGTGAGTGATACGGAGCCGAACTTTCATTCGGTGAAAGTTTTTTGCTGCCCCGCGGTTCGGAGGTATTGTGCGGACGGCCGACGGTATTGACGGGAACTGGCCGATGGCATGCCGACGACTCGGCAGTTCTCGGACGATCTGTCGGATAGAGAGGATTCGGCGGCACAGAACGACCTGATGCCCCGACGGGCAAAGGTGCCGATTGGCCTGAGACGATATGAGTGACGAGTTCGCAGTACAGCCGAAATCAGGGGTACCTTTGCCGTCGTGGGTATCGGTTCGCGCCCCATAAAGGAAGGATTTCAGTCATGCTGCATATAACCGTGACTCGGGTGGATCCAAATAAAGTGGAAAGGCTTCGCGATTGGTTGCAGATGCTGCAGGGTCCGCGACGGCATGAGGTCACCGCGACCTTGGTTGATGAAGGTGTGCGGCACGAACGTGCGGTGCTCGTTGAGTCCTCGGACGGACCGCTGCTGGTCTATGTTGTCGAGTGTGACGACTATGAAGCGGCGCGGGCCGCTTTCGCGAAGTCCGAGCACCCGATAGATGCGGAACACAAACAGGTGATGGCCGAGGTGGGGGGCGCTCCTGTGCCGTTCGAGGAGCTGCTGGACGTGAAACCCCCGGTGTAGTTCCCTTTGATCTTGAGGTGCCGCTCTGGCGCCGCCATGGTCAAGCCTTGCGCGCCGGCCTGTTGTCTGCGCTGTCACACCCTCCAGGACCATCCATGCCTGAATGTAGCTGCCGCGTCCGACGCCGGACGGTCCCGCCGGCTGCGAGCACCGGACCCTGGAGCCGAAAGAGGCCCAGAGCCTGGTCATCTTCGGAGTGGGGGCAGAGAGGTTGTCCCACTACGGACGTCGGCTTTTCAGGGTGACGCTGGGTCGTCGAGGGTCAGGCGGGTGCCGACTGTGCAGCCGTCGAGGTGTCGCGCCGGTACTGCAGGCGCTTGAGCCGGTTGCGGAGGTTCACCGAGTCGTTCGCGCACCGAGACCAGTCCAACTCACCGCGGGCCCCGAGTTCGTCGAGGACCAGGCGGTGGAGCTTGGCCCACACCCGGGCCTTCGTCCACTCGGTGAACCGGCGGTGGGCCGTCGCGCCAGACGGCCCGAACGAGACAGCGGGCAACTGCTGCCACGTGCAGCCCGAAGTGGCCACGAACACGACCTGGCCTTTCTCGGACTGGCCGCGGCCCTCTGCTGCAACAAACGGCTCCGCAAATGACCATGTCGGACACGGTCTAGGAGGCCATCCCATGGGGCGAGTCCGCGGCAGCGGATGAGGGTGCAGGCGGCGGTTGGTCGCGCCCGCTCAGCCGGCCGAAGGGTCCTGTGTCGCCTCGCGTGCCTCGGTCAGGGTTCGCTGCCTGAGGCCGCCGCCGAACAACTGAAGCGTGGTGGCGGCCAGGATGTCATCCCTGCCGATGGTCCGCGCGGTCACCCTGCGGGCGGACAGGGCTCGGAAGGAGTCCTTGCGGAGTGGGGGCGCGGGTTTGCCCGCCACCACCAGGGTGACGGTACCGAAACGTTCGCCCCCGCCCTCGCGGACGATGGTCGCCGCGTCCCGGGCGAGGTCCGTCAGGAACACGCTCGCGATTCCGTCCAGGTCGCGGACCATCGCCGGGACGGCAGTCGCCCCCTGGCTCCGCAGCAGCTTCCTGACTCCGGCCTCGAACCTGTGGGCGCCGACCACAGCACTCGGTTTGCGTGACCTGCTGCGCTTAGGAGAAGGCAGTATGACACCCTCGGCGTCGGACAGGACACCGGTCAGGCCCCGAAACGTCGGGCTGTGGTCATACCACTTGTCCCCTACTTCCAGCTCGACGTTCCGGTCGATCGCCGAGAGAAGGTCCCTGGGAATCAGCTTCTTCCGGGCCTCCTCCGCCGCCGCTCTCCTCGCGCCGTCAATTATCTCTGTCAGCACTGTCCGCGTCACCGACGCGGCGGCCCACGCGGCCGAACGAGAGACGTGCATCGGGGTCACGTCCCTGAACACCGCTTTGACGAGGGAAGCCTTGAACGGCGAGACACCATCCATGACCGAGGCGGTTCCGGGACCGATGCGCTTACGGCGTGCGGGCTGTGCGGTCATCAGAAGAAACGCTCCCTGTTGTCAGAGTTGTCAGAGGCCCCCACTTCACCACGCAGACGCGTTCTCTCCCGCCATCGTCTGTCAAGCGGCACCCGGTCAAGAACCTGACGGGCACATCCTGGCAGCCGGACCGATGGTGATGTCGTCCCCATGGGTGAGTCTGCGGCAGCAGATGAGGGGGCGAGCGATGGCGGTGAAGGCGAGGAAGTGGTCGGCCTCACGGTCGCAGCGGCGGTGGAGCCGGCGGCAGTTGGCGTGGCGCGTTCGATCGTCCGGCGGTGGCGGCCCAGTCACTCTGAGGACTCGACTCCTTTCCTTACGATGTGGTGCTGGATGCCACGCTGGCGTAACCATCGCCGCAGGCCAGCGTAGTCATAGTCCTGGTCGGCGCGCAGCTTTCCCGGCTTGCGCCGCCGGCGCCCGTGGCAGGAGCGGATCGGTGGTATCCCTTGTACGAGGGGGATCAGTGCCCGAACGACACAGCGGGCAGCCGCTGCCCGTGCAGCCGGGGTGGCCACGAACACGATCTCCGCATAGACCCCACGATCACCATGCTGGCGTCAACCGTCACCCTGAGGGCGCGCGACGACGCCGCCGGCACCACGTGCTGGCACAACCCCCCCGCCTGTCCGGTACCGGCCGCGCAGCAATGCCCGTCACCGACGACAGTTCACCCTGACCAACTCCCACCAGCCCGACCACACCGTCCAGACCCGGGCCCTGCACGCGTACTTCGCTGGCGCCACGCCAACGCCCGCCACCCCCTCGCCGCCCAACGCCGAGAACGCACCCGCATCCGCAGCGAGAAAGGCAGCCACTGGGGCGGACGAGCATGGGCAACCGCAGCCTGACCACGCCCCCTCCGGGCCCGGCGCACAGCTCGCCATGAGAGGCTGACGGGATGGGGGCGGCGCCGGACGATCAGACTTCCCGGGAGTTCTTGGCAGGGGTCCACGTTGGCGACCTCTACAGCGGGACGGTTGCAGAGATCACGCGGTCTCACGGGGTGGCGGTGACGCTGGACGGATTTTCCGCGCGCCCGCTGGGAATCGTCTGGCCGGCGGACGTCTCCTGGCGCCGGAATGTGGCTGCGGCCGTGAAGATCGGCCAGCGGATCACTGCTGAGGTGCTTGCCGTTGACCTGGACGAGGGCCGGGTCAGGCTGGCGATGACCGCCACCGAGAATCCAGAACTTTGGGCGTTCCTGACATCACGACACCGCGGAGAGGTCCTTTCCGGAAAAGTCGCGGCGATCGAGCGGTTCGGCGTGTTCGTGTCGCTGGACGACGGCCCGGACCACCCGGTCTTCCCTGGCGTCGGCTTCATCACGATCCCCGAACTGTCCTGGCGCCGCATCGACGCAGTTTTCGGACGTCGTTCGGGTCGGACAGCACATCTCATGTGAGTTCCTTCAGTTCGACGACTGGAACGGAGAGGCAAGGCTGTCCTTGAAGGCGATGCGACCGGACCCCTTCGCGGCGTTCATCGAAGGCACTGCCGTGGGCCAGACGCTGCACGGACAGGTCACCAAGGTGGTCCCGTTCGGCGTCTTCGTTGAGGTCGCCGACGGCGTTGAGGGACTGGTCCATCTACGAGAGCTCACCCGGATGCCTGTGGAGCCTCCGGAGAACGTCCTTCAGGTCGGCGACGAGGTCACGGTCGTCGTCACAGAAATCGACCGGGAACGACGCAGGCTGGCACTCTCTCGACGTCACGTCTCACCCGACTTCCGGTGACACCAGTGTGTCGCTGTCTCCCTGCGCGAGTGCTCAGGTCGCTCAGCCCATTTGGTGAAGGCGAGGCCCCGCCCCCAACCCGGTGAACTTATGCGGTCAGCACTGGGCGGGGTGAAGTCGTGACCCGCCGGAAAGGGGCGACTACGTGCCCGCGATCGGTTCGCACCGAGGAGTGCCCTATACGGCGCATCAGCTCCCGCTTTCGCGTGGAGGCCTGGTTGCGAGGTCCGCCACGACTCCGTTTACCTAATCGATGATGACCTGCTGGTGAATCCGCGCGCGGTCGTCGCCTCCCGGCCGCAACTCGGTCCTGCGCTTCCGCTGCGTACCTGCTGCCCGCGCCATCCGGAACGTCGCCGACCCGCGCAAGGCATGCCCCCTTGGCTCCGCCAGCGGCAGTTCTCGGGTCAGAGTATGGCCGCATGGCTCTGCCTTACGCCGACGATCTGGCGTCCCAGGTGCTGCGGATCGATTTCAGCGACGATTCGGCCTGGGAGGCCCTGAGAATGGCGATCGACGCTGCAGACGACACAGCCGCGACGTACATCGACGACAAGTGTTTCGCTGACGCGAGCATTCGGACCTTGGTCGATGAGGATGCCGCATCCGAGGAGGACGACAAGATCACATACGTGTTCCTAGCGGATGCAGTCACCATGACTGATCCGACGCGCCCGCTTCTCGCCGTCGATCTGTACGACGATCCCGGGCGGAGTTTCCGCGTCCCGGTCGAGTGGAACCCCGAAATCTCCGCCAACCTGAGCATCGCCAATATGGACTTCCCCGACTCCGCTGACTGCACGGACGGCTCTGACACGTTCCGCGGTTGGTGACGGCGACGCCACTGAATGCCCGGGCATGCTCCCGCGCGCGAAGGTGGTAGCAGCGGCCGTCATTGCCGTCGTGCTCAACGCCTCGGGAGCAGCCGGTCCACGTGACGACAGCGCCCGGAACGCGGTGAGGCGGCCGACCGCTGGGGCCCCGGCCGTGCTCGACCGCAGCCTGGGCAGGCGACGGGCCGAAGATCCCGTCAACGCCCGCTTCGTCGAGCTCACGTGGGTGCCGACGCCGTCAAGGCGCCAACCCGTCGCGAAGCGCGGTCAGAACCAGTGAAGGCAGTGCGGGGAACGTTCGGCGCGGAACATGGAGTCGGCGAGGGCGGCCGCACCCAGGCGGAGCGCTCGGATGTGCCCGGCACACACGAGGGTGCTCGGCGTGGTGCCGCCGAGGTAGATCGAGCCCAGGTCTCTCACGTCCAGGGACAGGTGGGGTTCCCGGTCGGTCGGGACGCAGTCGGCCTTGTTGTCCCGGACGGTCAGCAGGTAGCGGCCGCGCTCGCCGAGGAACGGGTCGTCGACGTCGAGGACGAGCTCGCCGTCCGTGAACCAGCCGCGCGAGGTCAGTGCACGCGGGATGTCCAGCAGTCGCACCCACAGCCAGTCGGTGTGGTTGCTCGCCTGGCCGGCCCGGAAATCCGCGAACTGCCAGCGCAGCGGGTGCTCGGTCGGGACATGCCGGAACACGACCTGAGTGACCAGGTCGTGTCCGAGCAGGAACCGGGCCAGGGCCGCGAAGACGGTGTCGTCGGTGGCGATGGTCTCATCGACCGTCAAGGTGCGTGACTCGTCCAGGGAGTAGCTGGCGTACCCGTCGGGGACGCCGTCCGCGTCGCGGTGGACGGCGACGTAGCGCGGCGTCGGGGAGACCGGGGGCTGCCCCGCACCCAGGGCCCACCAGCGGTGCGGCCGGGAGAGCGCGCCGGGTTGCGCACGGCGGTACCGGTCGTAGACCTCTTCCAGGATCTCGCCGCACCGGGCTCGCTGGAGCACCTCGACGGAACCGGCGTCCGAGCCGTTCGCCGAGGGGTCGGCCGCGCCGCGCGCCGCCCGGGGAAGGGCGAGGGCGGCCTCGTGGCGCGGCACGGTCAGTCGCCCGGTGTAGGTCGCCGGTCCGTACCCGAACCTGCCGTAGATCGTGGCCTCGGAGGCCAGCAGTACGGAAAGGAACTCCCCTTGGGCGCGCAGCTCGCCGAGTTGATGCCGCATCATCGCGCTCAGCACGCCCTGCCGTCGGTGCGAGGGCAGGACACCGACGAAACTCACTCCGGCGGCCGGGACGATGCTTTTGCCGGGCAGGGTGAGTTCGAAGGAGTACGCGCCGGCGGTGCCGACGGGTCGCCCGTCCGCTGCCACGGCGAGCAGGCCGCGGTCCATTTCGAGCGCCGACCACCAGACTCCGCGGCCACCCTCGGCCGCGGTTTCCGGGAAGCGCCCGAACGCGGCATGGAGGGTGTCGACGAAGACGTCGAGGTCCTGGTCGGTCGTGGGACGGATCTTCATGTTGCCGCTGCCTCCCCGGGTACCGGCACCACGTTCATGGTGCCCGCCACAGTGCAGCGTCGAGTTGTGGCCGGGTCAAACGAATTACGGCCGCCTCGGGCCGCCCTCGGCGAACAGTGAGCGGCGGACTGGCCGGTGATCCACTCCTGCACCACGCACCCGGTGGTCCCCGCGACAGGGTCCCGTCGATCCGGCGGAGCCACCCCGGCCGCTGTCACGCGAGCGGGGCTGGCCGGAAGCCCTCGGCTCCTGCGTGAGTGCTCCGTGCCGCGCGTGACAACAATCCCACGGTGGTGGAGAGTTGCCGCGGACGGCAGTCGACGCCGTGCCGTGGAGCCGGGCCGCCGGGCGGCCCGCCCGGCGGCGGAGAACCCGCCGGCTGATCGAACGAACAGCGTGTCGCACACCCGAAGGAAGCGGAAATGAGCACGGTCCTCATCGTAGGAGCCACGCAGGGCACGGGGCGGGCACTGGCCGCGGAGTACGCGCGGCGAGGTGCTGACGTCGTCATCACCGGACGCACCCAGGAGAGGGTTGCGGAGGTGGCAGAGGAACTGGCGGGGGAGTCGGGAGGCACGGTCAGGGGTCTCGCGCTGGACCTGAGCCGCCCGGCGGAGATCGCCGCCGCACTCGAGAGCGTGCGGACCGTCGACCGCGTGGTGCTCGTCGGGATGGTGCGCGACATGAACACCACCCGGGCGTACGACGTGGTCACCGCGACCACCCTGGCCACCACGAAGATCGTCGGTTACACGACCGTGGTCGCCTCGCTGCGCGAGCGGATGTCCGCGGACGCCTCGGTGCTGCTGTTCGGCGGCATGGCCAAGGACATCCCTTACCCGGGTTCGACGACGCTCACCGCGGTCAATGCCGCCGTCCAGGGACTGGTGCGCACGCTGAGCGTGGAACTGGCTCCGGTGCGGGTGAACTCGCTGCACCCGTGGGCCATTGTCGACAGCCCCGTCGTCGTCGACAACGAGCAGCTCCAGGACATGGCTCAGAAGATGACGCTCACCGGACGTCTCGCCACCATGGCCGACATCGTCGACGGTTGCCTGTTCCTGCTCGAGAACCCGATAGCCAACGGCATCGACCTCACGTTGAACGGCGGCATAGCCTGAGCGGACGTGGCCGCGACACCTCCCGTGAGGGAGGGCCCGGGGCCCGCGGCCTGGACGGCGTGGCGGGCCCCGAGCGCCTTGCGGCTCAGCCGGTGGCGGCGACGGTGATCGGGGCGGTGTTGTTGGTCAGGTCCGGGTCGAAGTCGGTGACCGGGGGCTCGTCGTGGTCGTTGACGACGGAGATGGAGCCCGGGGCATTGGCGGGGACCAGGCTGTCGATGCGTACGCTGAAGGTGAAGGCGCTGCTGTCCTTCTCCCAGAGGTAGATCGGGGTGTGGCAGCGGAAGGTCCGACCGCCTCCCTGGCAGTTGCCCGGCGCTCCCACGGCGGTGGTTCCCTCGGGGAGGGTCACGTCGACCAGCGCGACCGGTTCCCCGGCGAAGAGCGAGGACACCCAGGCGGGTCCGTCGTTGCGTACCGAGACGGTGGTGGTGACGGTGTCACCGGGCAGTCCCGTCACCCGCGCGCCTTCCGCCACCAGGTCGGCGGTGTTGACGGCCTGGATGGTGGTGGCGCGGTAGTTGTCACCCTGGTCGAGGTCCGGTGCGGGTTCCTCGGCCGCGGACATGCGCGCGGCCGTCACTGGGGCGAGGGTGAGTTCGCCGCCGGAGCCGGGGGAGAACTCCTTGCCGTTCAGCGCCTGTTCGTAGGCCTCGTCGGTGTAGGGCTGGGCGGAGTAGTCGAATCGCTCGTACAGCGCGGCAGAGCCTGCGTGCACGGCCGCCGCGGCGGACAGGTCGTACGTCATGCCGGGTGCGGCCGGCTGGTCCACGACGCACACCGCGGTGGTCCCCGTGGGGTTGGCGGCCTGGTCGTCTTCGGCGTAGGAGCAGTTGGCGTACCGGTGCACGAAGTCGAGCCCGTGCGAGGCGAAGAAGGTGAGGAGCGTGCGGTCGACCGTCTGGTTGCCCAGGTTGCTCAGCCGGAGTGCCTGGTCGACGTCGGTCCCCGGGGACACGCCCTTGAGCCGGGGCAGCTGGTTCAGGGACAGGTCCGGGCCGCTGCCGACGGTGACGGACACGTCCATCGGCTCCGTGGTCAGCTGCCCGAAATCGCTGTCGGCGTCGGCGGAGACGTGCAGGTATCCGGAGCCGCCCTCTGGGGCGCCCGCCTTGGCCCGCAGCGTGAGAGCGGCGACGTCGGTGTAGGGCCACGTGCCGACCGCCCCGAAGTCGCAGGTCGCGACCAGCGGCGTGACGCTGTCCGGGGTGCACGCGGCCGGCCACGTCACCGTCGCGACGTCCGCGATGTCGCCGGCGTCCACGGTGATCCGGCCGCCGGTGACGTTGTTGTCCGGGTTGTCGTGGCCCACACCCAGCTGGACCGTCCGTGGGACCGCGGCCCCGGTGTCGGCGTCCGCCATCGGGAGCACGACCTCCCACGGCGCGTTGATGTCGAGGTAGTCGGTCTCGTCGCCGCCGTCGGCCACGGCCGGGCCGGCGGCCGCGACGAGCACGGCGCCGCTCACGGCTATCAGGGCGAGTGTTCGTCTGCGGCGGTGTCCGGTCGACCGGTTCTGCGGTTCCCGCATGGAGAGCATCCTTCTTCCCGTTGGGTAGGTGCCCAACCGACCCGAAACCCGCAGGTTCGCTGCGGGGCCGGGCAGTTGATCATCGGTGGGAAGAGTACGCCCGGGCTCGGACAACGCCGTGCCGGGTTCGGAGGACGACGGGAAGTGCTGGTCGGCGGGTTGAAGCCCGCACCGTCGGGGCCGCGCTTCGGAAGCCGGGGCGGCGCTCGTGGCCCCGTGCGTCAGGAGTTTCACCGTTGCGTACAGTCGCGCGGCCTCGATGCCGAAATCACTGAAGGCGCCGAGGGCGTCCACGAACCCTTCAGGACGAAGTACGGCCGCGCCCGGGTGAGGTGTCCCCCGGGCGCGGCCGAGGCGGTTCAGCAGGTGGCGTTCAGGCCGGCCCAGTCGGCGCGGTCGTTGTAGCCGCCGTCGCCGGCGTCGCCGACCACGAGGTCGAGCACCCGGACGCCGGTCAGGTCGACGTCGGCCTGGTGGACGTCGTCGCGGGTGACCACGCCGCTGTCGTACAGCACCTTGCCGTCGCCGATGATCTGGAAGGTGGACGTGCCGCCCTCCGGGCCGACGTTGCGTACCGCGTCGTCGATGCCGACGGTCGCGGTCAGCCGGCTGCACTGGTCACCGAGGTAGTAGCGGACGGTGGAGGGCGAGGCGACCCCGATGCCGGTCGGGTGGACCTGGCCGAGCATGCTGATCGGCGACCAGCCGCCGACGCTGTTGTCGACCGTCGGGCTCATCCAGCCGCTGGTGGCGCTGATCCACTGGTGGTGCGACAGCGCCACGTCGCCGTGGGGTGCCGCCGGTGCGACGACCAGCGGTGTGGATGTCTCCTGCCGCAGCCGTCCCTTGCCGATGACCTCGTAGGACGTGGTGGCGGTCAGTGCGGCGTTGCCCGGCTCGGCGGTGGCCGGCAGGGTCACCGTGAAGGCGAAGGTCGCGGAGTGGTTGGAGGCCAGCAGTTTGGGTGCCGTGCCGAGCGGACCGGCCGTCCAGCCGGCGGGCACCGCGAGGTCGACCCGCGGAGCCTGGACCGGTTGCCCACCGTCGTTGCGGACGGTGACCTCGACCCGCGCCTGGTCGCCGCCGGCGACGAGCGGGGCGGTACCGGCCGGCACCGCGTCGCCACCGACCCGCGTCACCTGCGGCAGGCCGGCCACGACGTGCGGAACTCCGGGCTTGCCTGTGGCACGGCTGACCCGGAACAAGGCCGCGCCGTGGGCCGGGACGGCGGCACTGATCGTGCCCGCGCTCTCGGTGACCTCGTTGGTCCAGGCGTTCTTCAGCGTGAACCGGTGGCCGGACAGGCCGACCGACGACGCCTTCGTGGTCAGGGTCGCCGGGCTGTCGCCGCGGTTGAGCAGCACCACGGCACGGTCACCGTTGGCGAGCCGCTTCACCCAGGTCTCCGTCGTCCCGGCGGCCCCGACACGGACGGCCTGGACCACGGCGGGGTCCTGGTTGATCGCGAGCACATCGGGGTCGGAGAGAGTACTGAGCGAGGCCTTGCCCAGCTTGGTGACATCGCTGCCGATCACCAGCGGGGCAGCCGCCACCGACCAGAGCGTCATCTGGGTACGGAACTCCTCGTCGGACATCCCGTGCTCGGGACCGAGGTAATCCGGGTCGTTGAAGTGCCCGGGACCCGCGGCCTCGGGGTGCCGCGCGTTCGCGTCGTAGTTGCGCAGCACGTCCTTGAACTTGATCTCGTCGACGAAGCCCACATCGGTGTACGTCCGCCAGGACTGCGCGATCTTCGGCGCGTAGGACCAGGAGTACGTCGACTGCTGCTCCTCCGGGTAGTTGCCCCAGTCGGGGGAGGTCACCGGGTTGCAGAGGTTGAAGATCATGGGACGCTTGCTGGCGTTGTTCCGCAGCGCCTGCGCGAACTCGGTGTAGACGGTCTTCGGGTCGAGGTTCGCGGCGATGCCGCAGAGGTAGTCCACCTTGACCGCGTCGAACTTCCAGGCGGCGAACTGGTCCGCGTCGCGCTGGTAGTAGCCGTTGCTGCCGAGTCCGCACTTGCCCGGGATGTACGGGCCGGCGTCGGTGTAGATGCCGGCCTTCAGGCCCTTGGAGTGGATGTAGTCGACCAGCGGCGCCAGCCCGTTCGGGAACTGAGCGGGGTTGGGCGTCAGGTCGCCGGCCGCGCTGCGCGGGGTCGGCGCCGCCCAGTTGCCGTCGATCCAGACGTACTGGTAGCCGGCGTCGCGCAGGCCGCTGCTGACCAGGAAGTCGGCTGTCGACTTGATCTCGGCCTCGGTGGGGTCGCCACCGAACGCGTAGTAGGTGTTCCAGCCCATGTACGGCGTCGGGCTCAGCACCTGCTGGGGCGCCGGCGGCGCGGCGGCGGCCTTGCCGGCCGCAGGAGTGGCCTGGGCAGGCACCGAGACGGCCAGCAAGCCGGTCACGAGAGCGAGGAGGGCGGTGAGATGTCGTTTCACATCGGATCCTTAGCTGTCCGATCGATCAGGCATGCCGACCCGTCCTGGCCGTGAGCCCGAGGTACCGCTCCCTCGTCAAGGGTGCGGCGGTCGGTCTCCTGACCACTCAATGCCCGCACGCCTGCGGTGGTGTTGCCAGGATCTTGCAGGGACTCACCGGCGCCCGTCAATAATAATTCCTAAATTAAGAGTTACTGGCAGGACTCGTGGGGCGTCTGTAGTGATCCCTGCCGGAGAAGGCGTGATGTGGCATCAGGCAGGTGATGCCTACGGAGATGTGCGAGGTCTGACCTCGCTGGATGTCGTGCGAGCCCGAGGCGGGGTCGAGGGCCGGTGCGGCCGAGGGCCGGTACCGTCCGGCCGCCGGTCCGTGTGCGGCCCGGATCGCGTCGGGGGCGCGTTCGGCGACCGGAAGGCGGTCGGCTACCGCCGGCGGACCACAGGTTCTGGCGGCGGGCGCGACGCCGCGCTTCCGGCGTACCCCGGCAGGCCGCCGCGGTGTCGGGCGGGTTCCGGCCGGGCGCAAGAGAGACGGCCGCCCCTGGGAGGGACGGCCGTGTTCCAGTGGATAGCCAGTCCTGTCTGCTCTTCGACCATAATTGCGCCAGGCCGAGTGCGCACGGCGTGTCAGCTTGCATTCGGCTCGAAGAGTGACTCGGTGCCAGATCTGCCGGTCCCGGACTCGCTGCTCCGCGGGACCGTCCGCTGTCTCAGGTCTGACAGTCCGTCTCCAGACGGCGCGCGGGCAGGCCCGGGAAAGGACCAGCAGGCGATGGCGCGCCGGTCGCGCCTACGCGAAGCCGTACACGGCGAAATCGGTGACCCGGCGATACCCGAGCCGCTGGTAGAGGCCGTTGCTGGTGGGGTTGGCCAGGTCCGTGAACAGCAGCACATGCGCCGCGCCCGAGTCCAGCGCGGCCCGGCTCACCTCGATCGTCGCGGCGCCCGCGTAGCCGCGGCCGCGCAGGTGAGCGGGGGTGTAGACGGGGGCCACCCGGATCTGCCCGGCGACCATGGGGGTCGTGCCCGCCATGGAGACGGGGGTGCCGTCCGGGGCCTCCCAGAAGACGACGCGTCCGTGCGCTAGGCGTGCGTCGGCCCAGGATCCGGCGTCAGTGGGGGCGAGCCCTCCCGTCGCCTCGACGAACTCGCGGTACCAGAGTATGAGTTGGTCGCGGTCCTGCTCGTCCGCGACCCGGCCCCGGCCCTCGGGGAGCGCCGGCGGCGGGGTGAGCGTACCGAGGCGGTACAGGCACTGCCGTTCCTGGAGCGTCGCTGTCGCGCCCGTGTGCCGCTGCCAGGCGTCGGCGAAGGCGGTGGCGGAGTCGTGGTCCGCGCTGACGCCCGGAAGGCAGTGGCCCAGGCTTGCCAGGTGCGCGGCGAGAGCGTCCGCCCCCTCGGGGTCGAGGGGGGTGAGGTTGAGGTGGCGGGGCGGGGTGCGGAAGTAGGTCGCGCGGACCTCGCCCGCCCGTTCCAGCCAGCCGAAGACGGGGGCCTCGGCGCCGTACGCGTCCAGCCCGCGTGTTCGCAGGGTCTCGGTGACCGTCAGCGGGAGGGTGTGAAGTGCCGGGCGCGAGCGCAGGAAGTCGCCGGCTCGGGCGAGAAAGCGGTCGAGGTCCTCGGTGAGGTGCCATTCATCCGGGCGCATGCCTCATGATTCCGCGTGACGCGGGTGCGCGCCCTCGATTTTCCGCCGGGGCAGACCAGGAGGCCCATGTTCGTACGGCGTCGGCGCCGCTCAGTCACGTCGTGCGGACAACAGGCGCGCGACCACAGCCAGCACCAGCCCGGCCGCGAGCAGGTACAGGCCAAGACGGTCTTCGGGGACCGCCGGTGACCACACCCGCCAGTCCGACGGGGTGTACGCATCGGCCGCCAGGAAGTCCCCGTACGAGCGGGTGGAGAGACTGGGGGGCGTGCCGCCCTGGCTGCGCACGCACAGCAGGGCGCCTATGACGGCACAGGTCGTGGCTGTCGCATACAAGGCGGTGGGTCTGCGGCGGGCCGGTCCGGGCATGGCTCTCCATCGTTGTTGTCGCCGTGGTGCGACCGCGCCATCGACCGTCGGACGAGCCGGGGGAGCATGGCCGAAGTTCTGCTTCTGATCCGAGGTGCACCGGTTCGGGGGCTGAGGCTACCGGTCGTCCGCGAGCCGCGTCGGCACCCACCTGGGCGGACCCCGGATGTGTGGTGGTCGCGCAGCGCCGCAGGGCGGGCGGGGCTCGCGCGCGGGTCGTTGCTGACGGTCCGCGGGCGTGATGCGAGGATCGAGCGGGACGACCCAAGGGGGAGGGAAATGGCGCCACTTGGATTCCGCGGCCTGCAGGAACGTGTGAAGCGTCTGTCGGACCAGCAGCGGCACGCCGAAGCGTACAGCCTGATCACCGAGGAGGGACCGCGGTTCCCCGACGACGCATCGGACGTCTACTACCTGCGGTCCTGCGCGGCCGCGCGGATGGGCAGGGCCGATCTCGCCGTGACCCTCATCCGGGAGGCCTTGGCACGGGGTACTGGTACGGGGAAGTTCTGCTGCGTCGATCACCGTCATGGGGGACGTTGCAGGGCACGGCCGGCTTCGAGGATGTGGCACGCGAGAGTCTCGCCCGGCAGCGTGCTGCCTCGACGGCGGCACATTGCTCGGTCGTGGGGGAGGATGCGGGGCCGGAACCGTACCGCGCTGTCATCGCTCTGCACGGCAACGGTGGGGGCGCCCGGGAATGCTTGCACGGCTGGCGGGAGGTCGTGCGGGAAGGGCGGTTGCTCGCGGCCGTCCAGTCGTCCCAGTGGATCGCGCGGGACCGCGCTGTCTGGGACGACGAAGACGAAGCGTTGCGCGATGTCCGGGAGCAGTACGCGACGCTGACAGCCGAGTACGAGTTGGACGTGGACCACCTGATCATCGCCGGGTTCTCGATGGGTGCCGAAACCGCCCTGCGTATGGCCCTCGGCGGGACCGTACCGGCTCGTGGATTCGTCCTGCTCGGGATGGCCGGCCCGCGTACTGGCGACCCCGCGTCCTGGCTGCCGGTCATGGAGAAGCAGCGGCGAAGCGGCCTTCCGCCGCGTGGCTACCTCATGGTCGGCGCGAACGACGACGACGGCGTGCGGTGCGAAAAGATGCGACGGCTCGCCGAGTTCCTGACGTCACACGGGATTCCGTGCGGACTGGAAGTGCTGCCCGGGCTCGGTCACGAGTACCCCACGGACCCTCTACCGAATATCAGGCGGGCGCTCGCCTTCATCCGCTCGGACGATCCAGGTCATCGGACGCCCCCGGACACCTGACAGCCGCGGCCCTGACTCGATCGCGGGCGCCTCCGGCCGTCTCGTAGGGAGCCAAGTGGACACCAGCCCGCACCGGGTCAGGGCGTGTCCGCCGCCCGGCCCCACCGCGCCGCCTCACCCGGATTCGTCGAGCACCAGCCGCGTCCACGCTTCGGCCGCCGGATCGTGCCCTCCGATCGCGTTGCTCACAGACACACAGCGTTTCGCCCCCGCACGTCGCAAGCCGCTCCCGAAGCACGTCCCAGCCGGGGCGGGTCGTCTGCGGTCAGACGGCCGGGTCTGCCATGATCTCGCGGACCTCTTGGGCACAACGGCACGCGGCAGCGATCTTCGCTGCCCACTCCAGCGCGTCCTCACGTGAGGGCACGTCGATGATCGAGAACCCGCCGAGTACCGCCTTGGTCTCCGGGTACGGGCCCTTGGTGACGGTCCCGCCGGTGGCCACGACGCTCGCCTGCTGCCTTTCCAGCCCACCGCCGAAGACCCACACGCCGGCCTCCTGAGCCTTGCGCACCACCTCGTGCGAGGCCTCGGCCACCTCGGACAACTCCTCCTCGGGGAAGGTCATCGCGCCGTCATCGAACGAGATCAGGTACCGCGTCATGGGCAGCTCCCTCGGCCGTTGGCCTGCTTCGGCGCATCCCACCCTACGGCGAACGCCGTCTTCCAGGGTCGAAACGCCTCGCCCTCGCGCAGCATCGGGCCACGCTCCCCCCGGCCTTGCCGGCACGTGTGGTCGTGCGGGCTGGGCGGCCTCGCGGGGGTGCACTCTCACATGAGCTTTCAGACCCCGCCCGCGCTGCCTCACGAGGTGGTGGTCCAAGGGGTGGAGCGGGCCCTGCGGGACCGTTCGGCAGGGGCGCGGCGGGGCGGGGTGGTGAGGGGGCGAGCGTCTTCGTCGGAAGTGCGTGGAACGATGACGACCGGGAGCTCGTCGAGCGCTGGCGCCTGTTGTCGGAGGCCGCGCCTAGGGTGGCCCCTGATCCTGGCAGACCTGCTGGGAGTGTTCTGAACAGCCGTGGGGGTTGAGGTGCACTGGTGGAACAAGAAGCCTGGGGAGCGAGCACAGTGGGCGCTTGACCCGCTGGTGGGGGTGGGGCCGCTGCGGTTCGGGATGAACTCGGATGAGGTGGCGTCGGCCATGGACGGGGCGATCGCCCACGTCTCACAGGGACTGGGCAGCGGCAAAGGCTGGGGCTCCTACACCGACTGGGGTGTGACCGGGATCTACGGGGCGGATTCGGGCTTGGTCGCGGTAGCGATCGATGCGATGGACGGCCCGCTGGTGCGT
Organism: Streptomyces sp. NPDC088354; assembly: GCF_044753585.1. Classification (NCBI taxonomy): domain Bacteria; kingdom Bacillati; phylum Actinomycetota; class Actinomycetes; order Kitasatosporales; family Streptomycetaceae; genus Streptomyces; species Streptomyces sp. NPDC088354. The sequence goes on from NZ_JBIVNJ010000036.1 coordinate 70,325, forward strand.
CTGCGGGACATCGAGCTGATCGCCCGCGTGCCCTCCGAGGTGTGTGCGGACATCCAGGACCTCGCACACCGGGAGGGGACTCCCGTACGAGTGAACTGGAGCGGTGATCCGGAGGTCGAGGCCTGGGGTGTTTCCATGGGCGCCACGCAGGAACTGGGGCTGTCGTCCGAGGGGTATCTGCAGCGGCAGGACACGATGATCACCCATGCCCTGCTCGTCGGCAGTGAGCTGGCGGAGGATCCGTACGGATCCGAGCCGGTCGCCTACTGGTGGGATGTCAGTGACGAGCAGCCGAACCCGGGGACGTGGCCCGTGAGGGCCGAGGAAGACCGGCCGCGCTGGGACTGGACACCGCTGCAGAGCATAGGTCCCCTCCGGTTCGGCATGAATCCGCAGCAGGTGTCGAGCGCGTTGGACGAGCAGCCGGCTGCTCGTCTCGGCCGGTACTCCTTCGGTCGGCCGTGGGAGAACCCCGGAGAGTGGATCCTGTCCCACGACCGGTTCGACAAGGCCGGCGTGACCGCTCACTATGCCTGTGGCCCAGGCAGGCCCCCCACCCTGGGCGCAGTCACCGTTGACGGACTCACTGGGCCGCAGGTGGAATTCGAGGGCATCCGCCTGATCGGCATGTCCGTCCAGGCCGTGGACGCGTCCCTGATGCAGCGACTGGAGGAGAGCGGAATGGGCATCACCTTCGGCTGCGGAGGAGATCTCGGTTCGCCCGGCCTCAACATGTATGTACGAGCCAATCGAGCCGGCGACACCGTGGTCAGCGGCGCACGGTTCTGCCGAGCGGAGTGGGAGGACCACGGCTGACCACACGGCGGACCGTGCGCTTCAGCATGCGTCGAACGCTGCGGCCTGCTCGCCATCCGGCGCACTGGAGGAGCGCAGCGATTTCCGGTCGTCGCTGTCATGTGGCCCCGGCGTCCTGCCTGGTCGAGGTCACCGCCGCTGAGTACATTGGGGTCTACCGCGACAGCCTGGGCTCCCCCTTCGGAAGGACCGGGAACAACCATGCCTCAACCGGACCGGTGCTGACCCGCGGTGACGTGGACCTCTCACAGGCGTTCCGCGGTCGCCCGCCGGCCGCGTCCGACGTGGCACGCGTGTGGCACGTGCGGCCCGTCTTGGCAGAGGCGCGCGCCGACGAGGAACGGCCGTCACTCCAGCCACGTCCCGTCGCGCATAATGCCCCTCCCGCGCAGTTCCGGCTCGCCGCGCCACGCGCGCACGGTCCTGGGGACCACGCGCACATACAGGAAGGAACCCTCTTCCCCGCGTGGATCCCACCCGAACTTGTCGGCGAACGCCTCGGCTGCGCCGCCGGGCACCTCGTCGTCCGGGAAGCACTCCGCCTCACCCTGGAGAAGCACCACGTCGAAGGAGTTCGGCAGCGACAGCCGAACGCGCGGCTCCTTGCGGACGTTTCGCGCGGTCACAGAAGTGGCGCTGGTGCACATCCACACTGCCCGCCCATCCCACGAGAACCACAGCGGCACCTGGTGCGGCCCGTGATCGGGGTGAGCCGTCGACACCCACACATCCCGTTCAGCAACGAGCCGCTCCCGAGTGTCGCGCACCCGCTCCGCCGTCCCGCGCCGAACGATTCCTGTGGTCACCATGGGGATCGACCCTAGCCAAGCGGGCGCGAAGCGCGCCTGAGGCGCGGGACCTACTGCCGGCGACCGATGAACCCCTCAGCCTTTGGCCCGGGTTCGGCCGTGCTGCGCACGGTCAGGGCGCAGCCGGCAGGGACAGCCGCATGCGGAGCCCGGGGTCCAGGGGTTCTCCGGTGACTGTTCCGCCGTGGGTTGTGCTGCTCCGTGGTGTCAGATCGGCGGCTGAAGTGTCACCTGAGGTCAGCGTGTCATGCCGCCGGCAGGCGGGGGAGCAGCCACCGGGCAGCGAGGCACAGGCACAGCGCGAGCCAGGACGCCGCGAAGAGCCAGCCCCCGATGACATCGCTGAACCAGTGGACGCCGAGGTAGACACGGCTCAGGCCGACGGCCGCCGCCCAGCACAGGGCCGCTGCGGCGAACCACGCGCGGCCGCGTGAACGCCGGGTCAGCACGGCGGTGACCAGGAGCCCGGCGATCACCGCCGAGGTGGCGGTGTGCCCGGAAGGGAAGGCGTAGCCGGAGGCGTGGGTGGCCCAGTCCTGGACGCCCGGTCGCGGCCGTGCTGCCAGATCACGCACCGCGTACCGCGCCGCTTGTCCTGCCGCCAGGCACAGCAGCGCGGCAGCGGCGGCCAGCGCGCGCTGCCGTGCCGTACGCCCGGCGACGACCCCGGCGAGCGCGGCCAGGGCATAGGCGATCGGACCCGTGCCCGTGGCCGTCACCAGGCCCGCCACTGACACGGCGGCATCCGGGCGGTGCCCGGTCGACCAGGTGAGCAGCGTGCCGTCGAGGGCGAACGGGGCGCCGCCACGGCTCACGACCACGGCGGTGAGCATCGCGAAACCGGCGAACGCCACCAGACCCACAGTGCCCACCGGTCCCCGGACGCGACGCCAGGCAGGCATCGTCGTGACGCCGGTCACGCCGCTCATGAGACGCCGGTCCAGCGCGGGTGACCATGCGGCCGCACTCGGATCACCATGCGGCCCTTTCCTTCGGCCGTGCGCCTGGGCATCTGCACCTCCATGGATCGTCTACAACACTGTAGACGTCGGTCCGGCCGAACGTGCCGCCCGCGGATACACCGGCGCGTCGGGGCGGCGCTTCGCACGGTGGTCCTGGGCCGGGTACCCGTCCGCTGTCGGCCGGCACGCAAGGAGCGCCGCTCAGCCTCGACGAGGTCGCGCCGGGTCGCCGTGGGGCGGACGACCAGTGTGAGCCCGCTCCGCCCCGGGTCGGTCGTCTCAGTCGCCCGCAGACTCACCCTGTGCGACCCCCACCGCGCGATGGAGATCTGCCGCACCGCTCATCGCCGCCGTGGCCGCGCCCGCGCACAGCAACAGCACCGCGAGCAGGACGGGCGCGACCCGTCGCCGCGGCGCCTGCGCCAACAGGGCTCTGACCCTGGCCGGGACGGGACCGCCGGTGGCACCCGGCACGTGCATGGGCCGCCCGGCGGCGCCGGCGGTCACGGCGAGAGCGGCGTGACCGACGGCATGGGCGGTCAGCCTGCGGTCGCCGCTCGCCGACGCGGCCTCCTCGTCCGCGGCACGCTCGGCGGCCAGGGTCACCCAGCAGCGCGTCGCGTGCAGTCCGGGGTGGCAGCGGGCGGCAAGATCTGCGACCGCCAGGAACCAGTGATGCCGGCCGGCCAAGTGGGCCCGCTCATGGGCGAAGAGCACCTCACGCTGCGCAGGTGACAGCGCCCGTAGCATCCCGGTGGTGACCACGATCCGGCCCGGGGTACGGCGGCGGCCCGGCAGCGCGTAGGCGTCCGGACGGTCGTCCTCGACGACGCAGAGGTCGCCGGCGGACGCACGCTCCGCAATGCGGGCCCGCACGGCGCGCAACCGGATGAGCAGCCGCACCGCGGCACGAACGAGCGCCCCCACACAGACGGCGAGTGCCCCTCCGGACACCGCCGCCAGGAACCGCACCACCATCGGCCGGCCGGCGTCGAGCGGGTGCACCACATCCATGAACGAGGCCAGTACCGGCACCTGCAGGGCAACGGGCAGCACCAGAGCGCCCAGACACGCCAGGACCCCGACGGCCAGCACCGCCGAGGCCCCGGCGACCGCCCACAGGGCGACATCCGGGCGAATCCGCTCGACCGTGCGGCGCGCCAGGGGTGGCAGGGCGAACGGCGCGATCAGGGGAATCAGAAGGAGCGCGATCACGGGTGCTCCCCGCTTCCCAGCAGGCCGCGCAGCAGGCGCTCGTCCTCCGGAGCGAGCTGGTCCACGAAGCGGGCGAGCACGCTCTCGCGATCGTCGTCCTGGTCGAGCACGCGGTGCATACGGTGGGCAGTGAGGCCGTGTGCGTCCTGGACGGGGAAGTACGCGAAGCCCCGGCCGGCATCCTGGCGGCCGACGGTGCCCTTCTCGGTCAGCCGGGCCAGGACCGTGGCCACCGTGGTACGGGCCAGCGTCTCATCGAGTGCCCGCCGGATCTCGGCCGCTGTCTGCGGTCGCCCAGCCGTCCAGAGCACCGCCAGCACGCTCTCTTCCAGCTCACCTGCCGGTCGCCGCTCGCCAGTGTCCGCCATGAAACCTCCCTGAACCCGTGTTCGCAGCGCGGCAGCACGTCTACCTCACTGTAGACGGCCACTGGCGGTGGGGCTGCCCGTCGGGGCCATGGCCGGCTCGCGCGACGCCTCCGGGGCCGATGACCGTCGGTATGTCGTGGGCGTCACCGGACTCGGCATTGGGAGGCCTCGACCGTGGCCGGCCGGCCCGGTGGCCGGCGTTCACGACTGGTGGCGGCCCCGGGCGTGGACGGGTCTCGCAGAGGCCCATGTCGAGGCCGCGCTCCTCGCAACGGTCGAGGACGACAGCCACTGGCCGGCTGGCCGCAACGGTGTGGGTGACCGACTGCCCCGGCGTCGGGGCAGTCGGTCATCGTGGCTGGTCAGCCGAGCGAGGTGAGGAGGGTCGTGAGTGCCTTGGCCTCGGTGGCCTGATCCGGGTTCGGGGCGCGCAGCGCGGTCAGGACCTGGTCGATCTCGCTGTCGAGGAAGCGCCAGGCCTTCTCGTTCCTGGGCTCGAGGGTGGGCTGGTCGGCATCCCAGGCGGTCTCCAGGTCGGCCACTCGGGTGGTCGCTGCCGCCTGATCGCCGGAGTTGAGCTTCGTCAGGGTGTCGGATGTGATCGTGCGGAACTTCGCGATGTCGGCTGGAGGGAACGACGAGGTCGCCTGCTTCGGCGTGAGATGGGCGGTCACGGGCGCGGGGGCGTCGTCCTCGCCGGTCACCGCCGCGTGGGGCTGCTGGTGTGCCCAGACGAGAAGCGCCCCGGCCGCGGCCGCTACGACGGCGTAGTAGCCGAGCATGATGCGCTCGCGCGCGGGGTTCGCCGCCCGCGGGGTCGGGTCGGCGGCCTCGATGACATCGCTGCGGCTGAAGGTGAGGTACACAACCGTGGCGAGGATCGCGGCAAGGAAGATCACGCTGGTCGCCGCGGTCCCGAGGCCGAGTCCCCCGTCGCTGCTGGGCGAGCCGAGCCAGTCGCCGAGATTGGCGCCGAGCGGGCGAGTGAGGATGTAGGCCAGCCAGAAGGAGAGCACCGCGTTCGCGCCGAGGCGCCACGCGAAGACGATCGCGACGATCAACCCGAGCGGGAGCAGCACGGAGACATCCGGCGTCCAGCCGGTCAGCTCCAGGGTCCAGTCGCCGGTCGCGGTGCCGAGGGCGAAGGTGACCAGGACCGCGAGCCAGTAGAACAGTTCGCGGGGCAGGGTGATGATGCTGTGGACCGACAAGGTGCGCTCCCGGGCGTACCACGTGCCGAAGACAACAGCGAGAAGGCCGGCGAACACGCTGCTGCTCAGCGCGAGGGGAACGCCCTGGCTGTCGGTGAGGATGTCCGTGTACAGAGTGCCGGTCACGCTCACCACCACCACGGTGAGCCAGTACACGAAGGGGACGTAGCGCCTGGTGCCGAGCTGCCATCCCAGGACGCCGGCCAGGACCGCGGTGAAGATCAAGGCGGTGTTGATCAGACCGACACCGAGGTTCATGTTGATCCAGTCGGCAAAGCTTTCGCCAACCGTGGTGCACAGGATTTTGATCACCCAGAACCAGACGGTGACTTCGGGAACCTTGTTGAGCATTCCTCGGGAAGGTGTCCGAAGAGTGTCGGGTGTCGTTGCGGTCGTCATCTAACCCCTCACCTGCAATCGGTGACAGCACGGAGGGGGGACCCCTCGCGTCGGCGCAACGCTAGACCGTCTACAGCCGTGTAGACAAACGCGGCGTCGGCTCCCTAGGGTTGCCCGGTGACTTCGATGACTCGCCATGCCCGTTCGGGCAACACCGCCGCAGACGACTTCCGGGGCGCGGTTCGCGTTCCCGGAATCATCGCCGCCTTCTGGATTGTCAAGGGATTGTCGACGGCACTGGGGGAAGGGGCCTCGGACTACCTCGTCCAGGCCATGGCGCCCCCGCTCGCGGTGGTGCTGGGATTCGCCGCGTTTCTTATCGCGCTCGCGGTCCAGTTCCGTCAGGCTCGCTACTGGGCGTGGACGTACTGGTGTGCCGTCGCGATGGTCGGCATCTTCGGGACGATGGCCGCTGACGTCATGCATGTGGCCCTCGGCGTGCCGTACACCCTCTCCAGTCTGCTGTACACGCTGCTGCTGCTGGCCGTGTTCTGGCTGTGGCGTCGTACCGAGGGCACTTTGTCGATGCACAGCATCGACTCCCCGCGCCGCGAGGCGTTCTACTGGGCGACAGTGGTCGCCACCTTCGCCATGGGCACCGCACTGGGCGACTTCACTGCCTTCACCCTGCATCTGGGCTACTTCGCCTCCGCGTTCGTGTTCGCGGTGCTGATCCTCGTTCCGGCGGTGGGATACCGCTGGCTCCACTGGAATCCGGTGTTCTGCTTCTGGGCCGCCTACGTGATCACTCGTCCGCTCGGCGCCTCGATCGCCGACGGACTGGGCAAACCCCGCTCCGTCGGAGGCCTCGGCCTCGGCGACGGGCCGGTGACTCTGGCCCTGCTCGCCTTGATCGTGTTGCTGGTCGCCCGTCTGGCGATGACCAAGGCGGACGTGCAGCCCGTGCGCGAGCGCGAGCCCGCTGCCGTACGCGTCCGGCGGGCGGCAGGGGTCTCCCACCCCGAGCACACGGAGTGACCGGCCGGGAAGGGGAGTTGGGCGAGCAGAGTGCGCCGTTTAAGGGTTGCCTCTGCAGGGTGAGTACCGCTCTTGCCGCTGGCGACAGACGGTTGGGGCTGCAGCGGGCCTGACGGAAGATGCGCCGGCGCTTGAGGGTGGCCATGCCGCCTTCGACGGCGTCGCCGGACTGGCACCCGTGCCCAAAGACTCGGGGCGCATCAGCGGCAAGATGCACCGACCACACCGCTACCACCGCCGCCTCCTGCGCGTGTTCTACCTCTCCGCCCAGGTCGCCGCCCGCTGCTGCCCTACCTCCAGAACGTTCTGCGAACGCAAGAGGAGCGAGGGCAAAACCCACAAACAGGCGATCCTCGCACTCGCCCGACGCCGCCTGGACGTGCTCTGGGGCCTCATCCGAGACCAACGCACCTTCACCACCGGGCCACCCCAACGCGGACTCACAGCGGCGTGACGTGATCACCGAGCGTCACCGAAACCCTTGACAAACACCATTGGGAATCAGTGGCACTTCTCCGGGTATTTCCGGGGTGGCTCACGCGGCCGGCACCGCACGGAGCAGCCGCCCGAGCTTGCGCACGGTGCCCGGCTTCCCGCCCTCAAACGCTGCCAGGACCTGGTCCGATCAAGGCCGCAGCGCGGACGCTCGGAAGACAAGGGCGGAGGTGCGGGACGGCCTGGCCGAGCAGGTCAGCCCTGCTTCGGAGGGTCGGTCGAATGTCGCCCTCGGGTATCACGTTGCCCAGCCTCCTTTATCGCGGCGCGAAGGTCTCGGCGGTGACGCCGCCACTCGATCACCGAGCCCGTCTCGCTGCGCCGGTGAGGCGGTACCAGGAACTTCGGCCGGTTGAACCACGCGATCGTGGCATGCAGCATCAGCAACGGGAACGAGCCCAGGATGAAGAAGGCGCCGACCTCTTCAACAGCGGGGCCCGCACCGCCGGCGGCGGTAGCGGCGACGATGCCGATCGTCATGGACACCAGCCAGCCCGCGAGGGCAACGATGCCGCGTTGATGTCCCCTGATGACCGACGGGTTCGTCGAGGACCAGTGCGTCGCCGCGACGGGCGCCCGATCCGAGTCGGCCCAGTGAAGCCAGGCCGCTCGCACGGAGAACAGACTCATCGCAACCATGAAGAGTACGACGAAGATCCCGAAACTGATGTCTGCTACAGCCCCTCCCCGGCGTCAGCACTGACGAGACGCCCCAGTATCCGCGCGGACTCCCGAAGGTTGCTCGGTCGGGTCAGCCGCTGATGTCAACGCCTGCTCTGTTGCCGAGCAGGCCCGACAGCCAACTTCCGGACGACAAGGAGCACGATCACGGCCACTACCAGCCTCGTAGCCTGGGTCGGAATGCCGGAGAGGGACTCCCCGGTGATCAGGCAGCTCAGCACAAAGAACCTGGCCTTGAGAAGTTCAGCCCACCACCCCGAACGGGGTGACCTGTACTCGTCCTTCGCATGGGCTGATCCGCCCGGTGGGAGCCGGCGTCAGCACCCCTGAATCGTCAGGTATCCGTATGTCGACGCCGAAGCAGGGCCCCTGCCGGGCCTCCGGCCGCGTTGCCGCCGGGACGGCACGGCGACGCCGCCCATGATCCGCATCATTGACGTGTCCATTGTCATGGTGTGAGGATGCCGGTGATCCAGTCGTGCAACGAGCTCTTCCTGGAGGGGACATGAACAAGCGCAGAGGCGCCTCGGTCGCCGTGGCCGTGGCCGCGACGCTCACCGGGATGCTGGCGCTCGCCGCCCCGGCGGCCGCGAGCGTGCCGTACAAGGTGTATTCGACGAGCGAGGCCTGCAAGACGGCCGGCAAGAAGTTCGTCGACTCCGGCCAGGCCTACCAGTACACGTGCACGTGGGACAGCCCGGGCTTCCTCCTGACGCTCTGGCTCCCCTGACGCCGGGGGAACATCCGGGAGCAGGCGGGCGGGCGGCGCCGGACAGGACTCATGTCCGGCGCCGCCGTCGTGTGGGGGGGGACCCGGGCCACGCCGACGACCGGCTTTCTCGGGCCCCGTTCAGCGAGGTCTTGACGCCGCCATGCATCGCCCGCAGGTCCTCCGAACAGGGGTTCCGCCCGTGCGGCGCGGCTGGCGTACTGGTTTGCCGGCGTCCGTCGGCGCCGTGCACTCGCCACCTGGCACACCACCGGTGAGACGCCGGACTGGGCAGCGGTGCTGCGGGGCCTGGACAACGCCGCGGCGTGGGCGCTCGCCGGCACCCGGCGCGGCGGAGAACTGCCGTACGGGCTGTACGGGACAGCGGTGGTGACCGGCCCCAACCGCGGAACGGCGAATGCGAAGGCCCAGGGTGCGTATCGCGTCGTGATCAATCCGCGGGATTCACCCTCGTAACGAAAGCTGATCACGCAGCGAACGGGCAGTTGCACTGGATGCGCATGCCGGTCACCCTGTGGGCAGGCCGATCTGGTCGCGTTCGAGCCCGGAGCGCAGCTCCGAGAGGACTTGTACGGCGGCCAGTCCTGAGGGACCGCCGAGGACGTCTGCGGTCAGCTCGGCCAGTGCTTCGGTGAAGGTCGCCTCCGCCGCCTCGACGAGTCGCAGGCCTCCAGCGGTCAGGTCCAGCAGTGATGAGCGGCGATCCGATGGATTGGTTCGCCGTGTGACCCATGCCTGCTTCTCGAGGCGGTCGACGCCCTTGCTGGTCGCGCCGATCCCGATGGCGAATTCGGTGGCGAGGTCCGCCACCCGGGACCCGGGGTGGTCGCGCAGGAAGCGCAGGAACTCGAACTGCGAGGTGACGATCCCGTGCCGCTCGCGAAGGCGGTCGTTCAGCGCGTTGTAGAGGCGTGTCTCGCAGCGGACGAGATCGGCGAAGAAGCCCGGAAGGTCGATCGGGCCACGGCTTGACTTAGATGCCATGGCATATATTCTACCCTGCATGCCACGGCATTTAGTTCCTTGGCATGCACTTGCGATGGAGGCGACAATGAGCAGGCAACAGCGCGCGGAGATCGACGTGATGGTCCGACGGCCTCAGTCGGAGGGCCCTCGGTCGGTGGAGGAGCTCCGCGCCGGGTTCAGGGCGATGATGGGGGAAATGATCGTCCCGGCTGGGATCCGCACCCGGAATACGACGCTCGGCGATCGGCCCGCGGTGCTCGTCGAGCCAGTCGACACTCCGAAGGCAGGGACGATCCTCTACTTTCACGGCGGCTCTTACGTGGTCGGTTCACCGGAGACGGCGATGTCGCTGACGGGGAACCTGGTGACCAGAACCGGGTTCAGGGCGTTCTCGCTGGATTACCGGCTTGCCCCTGAGCACCCGTTCCCGGCCGCGATCGAGGACGGGCTGAGCGCCTACCGCGCACTTCTCGACGGCGGCGAAGACCCGTCGGCGACGGTGTTCGCCGGCGACTCCGCCGGCGGCGGCCTCACTGTCACCACCTGCCTCGCCGCTCGCGACGCGGGCCTGCCCATGCCCGCCGCGATCGTGGCGTTCTCCCCAGGACTGGACGGGACCCGGACAGGCGAGAGCATGGACACCAAGGCGAGCATCGATCCGTTCTTCACGCGTGAGGGCCTGGAACACACCGGGGCCATGTATCGCGCGGGACAGGACCCCCACCAACCCATGCTCAGCCCCGCGATCCTCGCCGACCTGACCGGCTTCCCCCCGATGCTCCTGCAAGCGGGCACCAACGAAATGCTCCTGGACGACTCCACACGCATGGCCGCGCGCGCGAGAGACGCCGGAGTGGACGTCATCCTGGACATCACCGCTGACGTCCCACATGTCTTCCAGGCATTCACCGGCGTCCTGGACGAAGCCGACGAGGCACTGGACCGCGCCGCTCTCTTTCTCAGCCAGCACATCCGCACCAGGGACACGGCACGCACGTCGGCAGGCTGAAGCCCGCAGACGGTCTCATGCGGACCACGGTCAGCACCCTGAGCCCTGGCTTTGCCGTTCCCACTCCTGGCGGCCCGCGCCGCGCCCCACCTCGCCCCGAGGGCCGTTCAAGACCCCGGGGGTGCGTTCTCCGTGGGCGGTGGCTCACACGGGGATGCCAGATCTTCTTGCGTGACACGAGTGCAACTGACCGATGGGCTCGAGCGCACGAGAGATCTTGTCCCAGTCCTGCCGGCCTGCACAGCGGAACGAGGCCCGGATCGGGTGGACCACGCAGGTCTGGGTGACCGCCTGTGGCCGGCGTCGACGAGATGGTCTTGTCGCTGTCCGCGCGCGGCGACATCTCCGCCCACCTCGCGGAGGCCTACGGTGCCAGCGTGTCAAAGCAGACCATTTCCACGATCGCCGACAAGGTCATGGAGGGCATGGCCGAATGGCAGAACCAGCCACTGGACCCGGTTTGCCCGGTGATATTCAGTCAGCCGGCGCTGGCGTTTCTTGACGATCTGCGGTTCGAAGCTGCCGTCGCGGTCGCGCGGGACTGCGATCTGGACCGGGCCGACGTCGGTCGGCACGGTCTCGGCACGGACGCCGTTGCGGGAGTGCCCGCTGCCCGCTGCCGGCACCGGCCGGGTCGTGCTTGTCGTATCCGAGGTGATCAGTGATCCCGCCATCGAGGGCGGACTTCGGCACCCGCTTGGTCAGTTGCTGCAAAAACCCGCTCTCGCCGGTCAACTGCAGCCCGCTCGCGCGGGCTCGGTCGACCAACTGCCCGATCAACTGATCATCCAGCACGTCCGCCGACAACTCGACCGGCCGGACCTCTTCAACCGCCTCGACAGAGGCAGTCACGTCGCTGATCAGGTGTTCTTCCTTGATCGGGATGTAAACCGTTCTTTTTGCAGTCCCCAGTTAAGACCGACCGGCAAATGGATCATGTGAGGCGTCGGGTGGTGGGTCGGGCGTCCCAGCGGTAGCGGCTCGTTGCTCGACGGATCAGTATGCGG
>NZ_JBIVNJ010000037.1:0-77461 GCF_044753585.1 Streptomyces sp. NPDC088354
ATGCTCCGCGACGGGACCTTCTACAAACCGCGCCCTTCCGCAACAGCCACCGCCTGACCAGCACAGGCTTGACGAAGGACATAGAGGCACCCCCCGGCGTTCCAAGCGCCGCAGCGAAAGGCGCAGGCAATTCAGAGCCGCCAGCGGCGGATCTGCTCAGCGCACGCGTACACATCCGCGCGCCCGGCACGGACCTGTCGTGCCAGGTCGCCGAGTGCACCGTAGGGAGCATCGACGGCTTCGCCGGACGCCGCCATATAGGCAACCGCGATCAGCGCTCCGTACATCGCGTTACGGGCCGGCAGCGGGCGCACCGAGACGATCTCGTGGAAGAGCGCCGCTGCACGCCAGGCTGCGTCCACGGTGTAGTCCAGCTTCGGAGCGTTGACCCGGTGCCGGGCGACTGCTGCGACAAGGCCGGAGAAATCGTGCACCGACGGCTCCTTCGGCAGGACCTCGGCCTGACGTTCGAGCAGCCAGCGGATGTCGACCTGCAGCTCCACCTCAGGCGGCCCGTCCGTTGGCGCTGTCCGGCTCTTCTTCCGGGAACGCCTCGGCGAACTCGGCGGCGTGCTTGGCCAGGAACGCAGCGGCCGTCGCGGCCCCGTTGTCGAGACGGGGGTCGCGCTCGGCAGCCTGCGTGATCAATGCGGTCACCGTGGTGCCCTCGGCCTCGGCCCGCGCGACGAGACGGGCATGAACCGCGTCATCGAGCCGGATATTGATCTGCTTCGTCATACTCACAGTGTATAGCAGATCGCTATACACTGGAAGCGATCGCGGCAGTCGGCATCCCACGAGCCCTCCCAGGGCCGTCTGCTCTCACATCCACCCCGCCGGGCAGGACTCCCACGCCCCGGCGCAGGCTCATCGCAATGCTTCCTGGGGGGGCGTCTCCCCCGCTGCACTGCGCTGATCAGTTGGTGTCCATTCCGTACAGCCGCAGATGGGCTGCACGGCCCTTCTCAGTTACTCCCGTGCCGCTCGAGGACCCTCGCCGTCTCGAAATCGGGACCCGCCGCCGACACGAAGAAACGCTTTAGGGCGACAGCCGCTCGCTCCCGCAGCTTGCGGTCGCCGGCGGCAGCGCGGATCGCCGGCAGGGCGCGCGCGCCGCGTAGCCGAAGCTGTCCGGCATGCACATGTGGCCTTCGGACGGTGTTCGAGGCAGCTCCACTGGGCAGGCTGACGGAGGACTCGACAGCGGGGTTGTCGCCTCAACAGATGACATTCGGGTCGGCCGGAGACCCCACCTGCTGGACCTGGAAACGGGGACGGTCACATCGCTGGGCTCGGCCGCCGGATCCTGGGCCTGAAATGGGCCACGAACATGAACTGCGCGTACTCATGGCGCCGCCCGACGACTGGCAGGTCAAGAACGGCAAGGGGCTCAGTGGGTGCTGGCGACGAGGCCGGCCAGCGCGTCGGCAGACTCAGGGGCCAGTCGGTAGAAGCCCTGGAGGCTGACCGAGCGCTCCAAACGGCCATTCTCCACGAACTTCAGATTGCGGGTCTTGCCTCGGTTGTTTCGCCAGGTGAGCGTCGGCAGAAGATCACCGGGTATCGGCGTGTCGAAGCGTACGGGCGTCGCGTCCACGTGGACCGCCGTCGCACCGCAGCCGCCGGCGCCGAGCATCGACCAGTCGTCGTGTCCGGGAAAGTGCGGGTCGTGCCACGTCGCTGGGGCCGTGCCGCAGCAGTCGCCGCGTTCCCTGTCGATCACGCGCATGCGGGACACCACGAAGACCTCGCACCGGTTGACGTGCAACGCATACACCTCGTCACCGGCACGGGCGCCTGACCAGGTGGGCAGGGACTGGTGGATTCCGGAGTAGGCGACCGGCGGCCGCTCACCCACGCGTCCCGCCCTGCGCAGGGCACGGCAGGTGTCGTGTGTCCACAGAACAGTGAAGGCATCAGACATGCGGTGATCGTATGAACGGGGACTGGCAATCCCTGTGATGCCGGCGTCTTCCGACGAGCGCCGGAACTGAGCGTCCTGGCCGTAGGCCGAGCCCACGGTGACCCAGGCGATGGGCAGTGAGGAGGCCAGTTCGCGCAGGATCATGTCGCGCGCGAGTTCGCCGTTGGCGGCGAAGGCACGCTCGTCGGGGAAGTGGGCTGCTCCGCGTTCACTCGAGGGCACCGGCCGCGACCTGGCCGTTCCCAAGCGGACGCCCGCCCATTCCTTTCCGAGGCGAGACGCGCGAGCGCGGCCACGGACGTGCCCAACCGCGAGTTCATCCGGCAAGCAGCACTCATCCCGCCCAGCGCCACCGCAACCGCGTTCCTGGAAGCTGCGATGGAAACGCATGGCCACCCGCCGTCGAGCGGCCCGGCGACCTTTGAGGCCGTCGCGGCAGGGGAACAGGACAGGTCCGACCCCAAGAGGCTTGGGGCTGGTGCCTGCCCTGGACCACTGCGAGAGCAGGCTCCTGGTCTTCGTGGTCCAGGAGGGCTCGTTCCCCCAAGAACGGCGGCCGGTGTCAGCGCATCCGGAAGACCAGGCCGCGTGCCGTGAACGGTAGTACCGCTTCCTGCGGTACGAGGAAGGCGTGCTCGCGCCGGATGCGAAGGACGTCGCACTCACCGTCGGTGATCACCAGGATCGGTGCCGTGGCCGGAAAGTCCTCGGCCCGCTGCAGGAGGTCGACGGCCGGTTGCAACAGGGTGCCGCCGCGGCCCCGGACCCGGACCCGATGGGCGATCTCTGCGACAGGCAGGTAGCCGGCGTCGAAGGGGGCGGCGTCGCAGAAGACCACGCGTGCCCCCGTCACGTCGCGGGCCGCGGCGTAGGAGGCGATCGCGCCAAGGGCTTTGCCCAGCAGCATCCTGCTCATGGAAAGCGAGGTGTCCAGCACCACTCCGAAGGTGCAGCGTGCCACTTCCTCGGGCGGAAAGCTCCGGCCCGCGCGGGGGATGTGCGGCGTGGAGGCCTGACGACGGGCGGGACGGGCGTAGCTGCGCACGGCTTCGGGCCGAGGCACGTACTCGTCGAACCAGCGCGCCAGTCTGGCGTCCCAGGGAAGCGGCGGATGGGAGAGCGCCTGGATCTCCTCGACGAGTCCGGCGGGCAGGAAGCCGCGTTCGCGCCGGTGCAGATCGAAGCCCTGGCGCAGTCCGCGCCGGTAGAACTCGTCCAGGTCCACCCAGGTCGGGGCGGTTTCGCCGGGACGAGGCAGGGCCTCGCCGAGGATGTCCCCGAGTCCCTTGCCGCGCAGCGTGGCGAGGCGGCGCATCCTGCGCTGGTCCCGGACGATGCGGTCGTAGACCTCCTCGGTGGACAGTCCGGCGAGCGCGGGGTCGTGGAGCAGTCCGTCGGGCATCTGTCCGACGTCCATCTCGACCAGCCAGCCGTTGATGACGTAGTCGGCGGCGACGTTGAACAGGTACGGGTCGCGGCCGCCGAGGCGCTCGCCGTGGCGCAGCGCGGCGTGCAGCATCTCGTGGGCGAGGACGAACCGCCATTCCTCGTCGCTGTACCGGCACAGAGGGTTGAGGTAGATCTCGCCGGCCTCCGCATGGACGGCCGCCACCGAGATCTGCTGGGCGCGTGCCAGTTCGGCATCGGCCACCAGCGTCATGCCGGCGGCGATGCCGCCCAGGAGCGGGTACGAGGAGACGAACCAGCTCAGCGCCCTTTCCCAGGGCCGCTGGGGCCGGCGCGCGCCGGTGAGCTCCTCGCGGCGGCCACCGGCGACGTCCATGGCCGCCGACATCGTCCGCGTGAGGGCGCTCGCGAAGGCTGCGGTCCAGTCCTCGGGCGCCAGCCAGGGCCGGTGCCAGGGGCGCAGCAGTTGATCGGGGTCCGAGCCGGCCGTTCCGCATGCGGCGTACTCGGGCGGGATGCCGTCGCGACGCCAGCGTGCGGCCAGTTCGTCCTCGCCGCCGCCCGGGAAGCTTTCGGGCAGGGCGATGGGCGCGCGGCCCACAGGGAACGTGGCCAGGAAGCGGTTGACGACCGTGCAGCGAGCGGCCAGGTCGTACCGGTCGGGCTGCTCTCGTGTGCCCTGGGCTGCTGGAACGTGACCGAAGCCGAGGTGCAGGAGGCAGTGGGCAAGTACCCAGGCCCATTCCTCAGGCTCCGTACGACGCAGCGGGTCGGCATGGACGACGCCGTTGGACGTCACCGCGGCCCAGCCGCCGCCCCGGGGGTGCTCCGTGCACTCCTTGCTGCGGCACAGGGTGCCGTTGACGGCGGACAGGGCGGCGAGCGCGGTGTTGCGCCGCAGCAGGTCCACCCCGGCGGCGAACGCCTGGGCGGCCGGGTCGTCCTTGGCCTTGGAGCGGTCCCGCGACGTGGAGCCGCGCGCCCCGCTCACCGGCGCGCCTCGACCAGCCGGGGCATGTCGCGGGCGGCCTCGAGCAGGAACCAGGAGGGCAGCACGGGATTTTCGTCGTCGCCGTCGGCAATGACGGTCTGGGCGACCTCGACGGAGATCTCGGCCAGCTGCACCAGCAGGGACTTGGCCCGGTAGGCGGTCTGCCGGACAGCCGCGGAAGCGTGCTCCTTGCTCGCCGGGAGTTCCTTGATGAGGCGGCCGCGGAAGGAGTCGGCGAGGTAGTAGAGCAGGTCGCGGTCCTCGACACGATTCGGCCAGGACGCGTCGCCCTTGAGGATGGCCTCCAGGCCGTAGGAGTGACGGACGATCTTGACGTAGCCGCAGAAGGCCACGGCATGCGTGGGGGTGAGCATGCCGTGGGCCAGGACCTTGAGCGTCTCCTCGTCCAGGGCCGGCCCGAAGGAGTGCAGCGCGTCCGAGAGCATGTGCCAGGACCGCGGGGTGGAGAAGGGCTCCTCGGTCTTGGGCGGAGCGGACCACAGGTGGTCCGGCCGGTCGGTGAGGTGGTCGGTGATCCACGGATGGATGCCGGCGGTCGCCGCCCAGACCAGCCAGTCCGAGGCCGAGGCCCGCAGATGGACATGGGCGAGCCGGTTGACCAGGGCGGAGGCCATGGGCCGGGCCAGGGCGTTGTCCGTGGCCCGGTTGCCCGCACCGATCACGATGCTTTCGGCCGGCAACTCGTAGGAGCCGATCCGTCGGTCGAGGATCAGGGAGTAGAACGCCTTCTGCACATCGGGAGTGGCGGCGTTCAGCTCGTCCAGGAACAGGCAGTACGGCTCGTCGCGGGCGATGGTCTCCGGGGGGCAGAACCGCGAGCGTCCGTCGACGATCTGGGGGACGCCGATGAGGTCCTCCGGAGCGAGCTGGGTTCCGATGAGGCTCACGCACTCCAGCCCGAGCGACTCCGCGAACTCCCTGACCAGGGACGACTTCCCGATGCCGGGCGCGCCCCACAGGAAGACCGGCCGGACGGTGGCGAGGTTGAGCAGCAGTTCGGGCACCTGGGAGGGCGAGACGGTGACGACACCCTGCAAGCGGGGGCTCCTTGGCGGATCGGCGAGGGAAGAACGACGGGCCGCCGCGCGCTTGGCGCGGGGCGGCAGTCAGTGTCACCTTCGGCGGCACCCGCGCGCATCCGCTTTTTCCGGGGGGAGGTCGTTTTCCGCGCAGAGCAGCGCGGCTGCGGCGTCGCCGGTCCGGCCGGGCGCCGCCGGCATGCGGGCGTGCACCACGCCCCGCAGGGGTCGCTCGCGGGGTGACGCGAGGGGGAAGCGCCTGCCTTCCGCTGACGCGGCCGCCAGTTGGAGCGCGTGCTCCGCTTGCGGGGCTTCGCCGCGGAACTGCCGCCACGGGCCGTGCGGCTCGGTCTCCCAGTGCTCGAGCGGTGGCTCCCCTTGGTAGCTCCGATCGCGGTACGAGCGGACCCTTTGCGCAGCACGGCACGGGCGTCCCCTTCGTTCGGGACTTCCCCGTTTTCCTCCATCTGCAGGACGTCGGCGAAGGTCGCAAAGACCTGCTCCAACGGTGAGCCGAACGGCAGGAGCTGAGGCGCGGACGGGGCACGCACGGGTGGCTCGCCTAACCTGAGGCCGGTGCTGGCCGAGAACAGTCATGAAGGCGGGGGGAAGTCCATGGGGACCTACCGGCAGACCGTTGTGGACCTCGATGCCTCAGCGCAGGAAGCTGTGGTGTGGGGCGAGCGTGGCAGGGATTGGCTGGAGGCGGAAGGGTTCATCCGCCTGGTGCCGTGGCAAGACGGCGTGGTGCGGTTGGCCGGGCCACGCTGGCGGGAGGCCGTCGACCTGGTCCCGTGGGACTGGCGGGCCCGCATCAAGGAGTTGGAGGAGGAGCCTGGCGGGGAGGTGCGGGTCGTGACGGGTCGTATCGTCTTCCTTGCCGGTCCGGGCGACGTCCCTTCCGCGATCTGTCCCCGCTGCCAAAGCGCGACCTCCGCCTGGCCCACTGAGGTCGTCACCACCTGGTACACCACGGGCGCCGCCGACCTCGGCTGCCCGGCTTGCGCTTGTCGCGCCCCGCTTCCCGACTGGGACTGGACGCACGACTACTTCGCCTTCGCCTACCTGGGCTTCCAGTTCGACGACTGGCTGCCCCTTGATCCTCACTTCACTGCCGCCTTCGGAAAGGCGCTGGGCCACCGCATCCGGGTGCTCGAGGGAAAGTGGTGAGATCGCAGCAGAGGTCGGCGTGTCGGCTGTGGGCGGGACCTGCCAGGGGGCGAGATCGCGGGCCCGTAAGCTTCTCGCGACGCGGGAAGTCGCCGGACCCGCCCGCGATAGCTCGATGCGGGCCCCGATCTTCGAGTCCCGCCCCGTGGTCGCTGCTTCCTCATGTCATGTGTCAGGGGTCAGGCCGGCCGTGCGGTCGGCGAGGTGGGGCCGTAGCGGCGAGCGATCTGCGAAAAGGGCTACGGGGTGAACGCGTCTGCGTACGCGTCGCACGCAGGGGCGTCCAGTCCAGCGAACGATCAGGAAGTCCCCGCTGGGCCGTCGACCGCACCATGTCCTGGCTGACCGGCTGCCGCCGGCTCAGCCCACGCTGCGAACGAGACCCCCGCAGCTGCTCGGCCTTCCTCGGCCTCGCCGCCGCCCGATGGTGCTACGAGCTATGCGTTCGACTCACCGCGTCGGGCGTGGTCCAAGGAGCGCGGCCGTCGGCAACCTCCTGACCGGCAACGCCTGGGCCGGACGTCGTCCCGGCCCAGGCGTTGCCGGCTACTGTTGCCGGTCGCGGTGGGTCAGTGGTGGCCGTTGCCACCGTCACTGCGACGGCGCTGGAGCGTGAACTTCTCGAAGACCGACAGCTCACCTGTGGGTGTGATGATGTTGTAGTAGGTGACGTGGATGCGGGTCATGTCACCGGGGCGACGGCCCGGGTCGACGGCGAACTCGGCGAAGCCGTACGGATGCTCCGCGTCGCGGACGCCGATCCAGACCGCCGTCTCCTGCTCCTTGACCGAGTTGAACTTGCCGACGTGCTCCGTCTGGACGTATGCCGAGTGATGCCCGTGACCGTCGGCGTCGTCGGTGGTGAAGCTGTTGTTGGTGATGCCGGACACGCCGCCACCGCCGAGGACCATGTGGGTGGTGCCATGCTCGCTCTCGATCACATCGAGAGCGGTCTGACTCGGGTTGGGGGTGAGGGTGACGCTGCCGGGGACGACGCCGCGCACCGCCAACGAGCGCTCGTAGTCGTGCTCGTGGCCACAGACCACCAGGTCGACGCCGTACTTGTCGAACAGCGGGCCGTACGCCGCGCGCAGTGCGAGATCGGCGCCGTTCGCGGCGGTCGCCGAGCTGATCATCACCTGGTGCATGCAGATGACGATCCAGTCGATGTCCTTCGAAGCCCGTGCCGACTTGAGCTCCTTCTCCAGCCAGGCGAGCTGCCGACCACCGGAGTAGCCGTTGATGTAGACGTCGCCGCCCTCCTGCAGGGCGATGTCGTCGTTCTGCAGGGTGATCACCTTCACCGAGCCGACCGTGAAGGAGTACCAGAGGTTGTCGAGTTCGGGCTGGGTCTCGGTCGAGGGCAGCTCGAAGTAGGTCTGATACGCGTCGAGACCGAGTTTGCCGTTGCCCAGCTCGATCTCATGGTTGCCCGCGGCCGGCATCCACGGACGGAATCGTGCCGAGCGGCTGTTGTTGGTGAGGAAGTCGCGCCAGACGCGGATGCGGTCGGGCCCGGTGTTGGCGTAGCAGAGGTCACCGTTGAGAAGGTGGAACAGCGGGCCGACCTTCTCGATGCCGGTGACGATGTCGGCAGCGGCGGGCGTGGCGTTCGGCTCGAAGTCCCGGCCCGAGGCGTCGGCCGGGTTCGCTCCGGTCTTCCACGTCACACTGGGCGCACCCTGGTCGCCGAAGCTGGTGAAGGTGAACGGAGCTCTGCCGGACGGCGCCGTGTGGAAGGTGCCGGCGTCGGGGGTGGCGCCGTCGTGCTGGGCCGCGTACAGGTAGTCGGTGTCGGCCTTGAGCTTGCTGATCAGCGCGTGATGGACCCAGACGGTCCGCCCGGAGGTGCCGTCCACGTAGGTCTTCGTCTTCGCGTGCGCTGTGGAACCGAAGCCGCCACTGAGCGTGCCGTAGACCACCCGGGGGTTCTTGACGGCCGCGTCGGTGACCCACGAGACGACCATCTGGCTGCGCGGGTCGGCGCCGAAGGTCAGGTGCAGGCCCTGGACAGGGGTGGTGGCCGAGCCGGTGGTGAGACCGGTGACCTCCGACGTCGCCGGGACCGCCTCGGCGGTTCCGGCGCCGAGGACCAGTGGCCCGGCAGCGGCGCCGGACACTGTCGCGCCGAACAGGCCGAGCGCGTTGCGGCGAGAGATTCGGGTTTGCTTGGATTCTTCGGACATTCCGGGGGCCTTTCGCGTCTTCGGGTGCAGTCGAACACCGACCGGACAGCAGCGGTTCGAACCTCACGGCGGACTGCGGCAGGCCAGTGGTGCGCAACACTCACGGACGCTAGGAAGAACGTGCCAACCAGCGCGTCGGGACGGGCATGAACGCCAGATGCCAGTCACCGCAACGGACGGTAACTCCCAACGGCCTGGCTCTCGCGGGCGGCCGGCAGCGCGGCCGGCACCACCCATCACGTTCACCGGACGATCCGGGCGCCATCGGCGAGGCGGCGCGGCGCGTGCGGCCCTGCTACTGGGCGGCGGGGTGGCGGATGGTCGGTGATTCAGACTGCCGGTATTCAGTCTCCCGCAGGCTCAGTACGCGGGAACTGCCGTCGCGTTCGCCGTCTGTTGCGATCCGCAATCCCTTCGGCCGCTCCGGCTCGCCCCCATTCCCGCACCCCGCCATCGTGCCCATCACCGCGGCCGCGCAGACCGCGGCACGACACAGGACACCCACCCGTTCGACTTCGACATTCCCATCCCTGACACCCGTCCCGGCCCCTGGCATCCGCCGTTGAGGGGCCCCTGACAGGGCATCGAACACGGCATCGCAAGCAGGCCGTCACCGGGTTCGCAGTGTCCTGGTCCGGAGATGTGTGAGCGGTAGCGGCAGATACGGTCGACGATCCGATCGACGGTCTTGGTCCCCTTGAAGGGCCGAGCGTTGTCGTTCCGGGTCTGCGGCGTCGTTCCAGTTCGGCGAACCATCGGTCGACCCGGGCTGATCCAGGATGGTCAGGTCAGGGTGAGATGCAGCTGGAACCGGGGATGCTCCATCAGCCATCGGTGGATGAGTGGCCGGTCAACCGGCCGGACTTGCGTCGGATCCGAGCTTCTTGACACAGGCGTCATCGAGGGCCACCAGGGTGATCACGCCGTCGTCATGGAGGTTCCGGTAGTCCGCGACCACAGTCCAGCCGCGCTGCTTGAGGAGCGCGATGGCCTCGTAGGTCATCCCGGAGATGAACTTGCGCTTCTCCGGCTTCCGAGCCTGCAGCCAGTCACGTTCGCGCAGCTCGCGCACCAACGCCTCCCAGCGGGGGACGTCGAGCGGGGTGCTCTCGGTACCACGGCTCTCGAAATCGATCCCGCACGAGTTGAGCGTGCCCGCCTCGGCGTCCTCGTTCATGCGGGCGTATGCCGGCACGGTCAGCGAGAGGCCGACGGCCGCAGCCGAGGTGTCGAGGTCCGCCCGCACGACCTTCTCCGTGAGCGGTCCGGTGCCCGCGGGCCGAGGCTGAGGCGACGCCGGAGCCGGGGTGGCGGACGCGTCGGTGCCGGCGTCGCTGGTGCCGCAACCGGCAACTCCCAGCGCAATGACCGCTACTGCCCCGGTTGCCCACTTCATCCCGCGCACAGCCGAACCCTCCCCGGTCGGGGCCTGCGTGCCCCGTGATCAAGGAAGGAGTATGCCACGCGGCTCTGACGGAGCGACACGGATTATGCGGCAGATCAATTGCGGGACATCCTTTGGGCAAGACGCCGAGGCATCAGGTATCAACGCAAGACCCGACGACGTACAGCGAGCCTTTGTCCTGACGCGTGACGCTGGTGGTGCCGCAGTTGGTAGCACGGGCCGCAGGGAGGATGACCCTGGCAGGATGCCGCCATCGGGAACGCACGTGCGCGGCCCGTGTCGCCGGCCCCGAAACCCGGGGAGGCGCTGAGCCTCGCTGAAAGGCTGCTGTCGGTCGCGTCTTGCACAATCCGAGCAGATACCCGCACGCCTTGGCGACCAGCGACTGGCAGGCCGTGCTGGTGTCGCCAGTGGCGACGGCAAGAACGGGGCGGTTGGTGTCGTTGTCGCCTCGGAAACCACCAACTCAGCGGAAAACGCGCGAACTCTGACCCATGTTTCATCCCGGTCCGGATAAGTCGCCGCACACAAGGAACTGGGTTCGCAGCCTTGGCTGCCGGCAGTTTTCGCATTTTCCCTGCCGGATTGCGAAGACCCTTTTCCCAGCCACAGGCTTGCACCGACGACTCTCGCAGCGGCATAAGTATTCCGTCAATGTTCCGAACAGACCAGGCTCAGTGAATCTTCCCGCTGTGAGCCCACGGGACCGTCACCCCGTCCGATCCGGGATTCCGCGAGGGCGTCGATCCCACGTGCCAGAACACGGTTCTCCGAAAGGCGTTCGCATGCCCCTCTTCACGACCGATTCGTGGTTCCGCCGGTCCTCCGGAGGAGACTATCCCGACGTGCGGCCGGTCTGCTTTCCGTATGCGGGCGGCGCGGCGTCGTTGTTCCGACGAGCCGGGGGCCCACCTCTTCGTCCGTGAAGGGTGGGCCCCCGTCGTGGACGCGGTCAGTGCCGTGCTGCGCCCCCCGGCTGCTGGGCTGAGCACCGCCGTCTCCGCCTCGTCCTGCAGGGCGTCCGCCTGGCCCTGCAGGACGTCGAGGTCCTCGGAGATGACGCTGCCGGTGGGGATGTCGGGCAGCCTGTCCTCGATGCGCCGCAGCGGGCGGTCCCGCAGCCCGAGGACTCCCCAGCAGGACAGTAGGAGCCCGCCCGTGATCATGAGCAGGCCCATGCCGCGGTTCGGTCCCTCGCCCAGCGCCGTCCGGCACAGGAGGTTTCCGCTGACCAGCGGACCGAAGACGTGCTCGTTGAGCACCGGGGTCAGCAGGAAGCCGAGCGGCATCGTGGCGGTGGCCAGCATCTGGTCGGTAGCCACGACCCGTCCCTGGGGCTCCAGTCCGACCCTCGCCTGGATGATCGCCAACCAGTGTGCGTTGAGCACGGCGTTCAGTGCCCACCACAGGAACAGGCGATGCCCATCAGTGCAGGTGCCGGCCGCAGGCCGATCAGGGCGGTGGCCAGGCGATCATGCCGTCGACACGCCGGCGGGTGCCGCCCCGGAAGGTCATCGCCGGTCCGCCGACCGCCGCGCGCAGGCCGCCGGCGGCGGTCACCAGGCCGAGGACGGCCGGGGTACTGAAGGACAGCACCAGTGATGCGGTGAACACCGTGGTGGTGGCGGTGATGTAGTTGACCACCACGAAGATGACCACCATCGCGGCCATGGGTTTGCGGCGCACGCTGAAGCGCCTGCCGCCGGTGATGGCGGAGGCGAAGGTCTCCCGTCGCTTGCGGACGAGGCGGTCCGGGAAGCGCACGGCCAGCAGGACCGCCGCGCTGCCCGCCAGGCCGGCGAGGTCCAGGGCGATCACGCCGCTGACTCCGGCCGGCGTGATGAGCGCTCCCCCGAGGACGGGCGCGACGAGGGTGCTCAGCGCGGTGCCGAGTTGGGCCACGCCGTTGGCCTGTGCCAGGTAGGGCTTCGGTACAAGCTGGGCGACGGCCGCCAGGTAGGCGGGGCGCTGGAACGCCGCGGTGAGCGAGGTCAGCCCTGCGAAGAGGGCGATCTGCCGCACCTGCAGGACGCCTGCGGCCGCGACCGCGGCGAGCGTGGCCAGCGCCGTGCCGTAAACGGCTGTGCAGCCCAGCATGACCTCGCGCCGCTCGTACCGGTCGGCCACCGCGCCTCCGAGGGGCGCGGCGAGCACGGCGGGCAGCAGGGCCGGCATGGTAATCATCGAGTAGAAGCCGACCTTGCGGGTGCGCTGGTAGACCCATACGCCGAAGCCGAAGGCGGTCAGGCTCGCGCCCGTCAGCAGGATCGTCTGGCTCAGCGCCAGCAGGGCGAATCTCCTGAGGTCGCGCAGGTCCTGACCGGAGGGCCGGCCGGGACGTGCCGGGACGGCGGGTGACAGGCTGCCGGGCGCGGCATCCGCGACCGGACGGGCGGTGATCGGTGCGGAGACGAGGTCCGCCAGTTCGCTCGCCTGGTGATCCTCGTCGGCACCGCCACGGGAACAGCCCTCTACTGGCACTTACGCGCTGCCCGCCTGAGATCCGGGCCCCGTCAGCCGCCCGCCTCGAAATCCTCGTGAACGGCCGTCATCGGGACCCAGCCACCGGGGTGGCGATACCAGTAGTGCGGTAGCCCCTTGATGGTCGTGGTGCGGAACGGGCGGCCGTGGTCGTCGATGCGGACCGAGCCGGTCCGGCCCTGCGACGACCAGTCGAGCTCGAGGTACCAGTCACAGGTGCAGGCCCCCGTGCGCGCGGAGAGGAACAGGACCTCCGGCTCACGCAGAGACACCCGGTAGGGGAAGTCGATCGCGGGGGCCGGCCTGTCCGGATCGTTGCCCGGCACTGAACGGGCCAGGGGCCGGTGCGCGTCCAGATTCACCGAGAAGTACCGGGGAATGAGGACGGCGCCGCAGCCCTCGTACATGGAATAGGCGATGCTTCCGCGCGCGGCGGCAGCACTGCGCCCGACCATGCGCACATGCAGCGCCGTCAGGACCACGGCGCCCGAGCCCCGGCCCTGCACCGTGATCCGCAGATTGGTGGTACGCCCGTGCACCGCCCCCTGGGACGCCGCCCACACTGCGGCGTCCGCCGGGGCGGGGGGCGGCGGAACTTGACGCGGTGGCCTGGCCATGACGTAGTCGTGGTCGCATTCGAGCTGCCAGACATGGGAGTTGGCGGTCCAGGTGAGCGGCGCCCCGGCGGAGACCGTGCCGGTGTCCGCCCGCTCCTCACGCGAGCTCTCGCCGCTCCCTGCGGCCGGTGCCGAGGGTTTCGACGAGGATCGCGCGCGGGCCGACGGCCCCTTGCCGCTCGCGGAAGGGGCTGCGGCCGGATGTGGCCTGCCGTCGCTCCGCGGCGCCGATGCCGAGGCACTCGGCGAATCGCGGCCCGAGACCGCTGACACTCGGTCATGCGAGCTGTCGCGAACGGCAGCGGATGCGGTGAGACCCGCCAGCGAGACGACGAGCGACACCGCCAATGCCGCCACTCGCAAGGGCCGTCGCCGGGGGCACCCGTCACGGGAGCGCCGCTCCGCCGACGAGACCCGTTCCCGACCGGGACGGGCCGGCGAGCCCCGCTCGGCGGACTCGCCCGCCGCGCCGTCCGGACTCCCGGCCGTGGGCGGCACGGAATCGACCCCGTTCACTCGTGACGTGACTGCTCGGCGGGCACCGGACGAGCGCTGTCGGCGCCGTTCCGCGTCCGCCAGGATCCACCGGCGGTGCAGGTCCTCGCGCTCCTGCCAGGAGGCTCCGCAGAGTTCGGCGAACCGCTCGACCACGCCGAAGTCCGCCGGCACCACCTCCCCCGCGCAGTAGCGGTGCAGGGTGGAGGCGTTCATGCTCAGGCGGCGGGCCAGCGCCGAGTAGCTGCGGTCCGTGCGGCTCTTCAAACGCGTCAGCAGGGACGCGAACTCCGCCGCCTCGTCACGGATTGCGTCCAAGCGGTCCGACCTCGCATCCGTTCATCGGTTCCGCGCCTGCATGGCCCCGATCCGCGCCGGCCACCAGCTGCCCTGCCTACGTGCACGCAACTGGGGCCGGGGCGGTTCCGCCCTCACGCCATCCCTCTCTTCGTCACCTCCGTCACGCATGGCCTCGCCGCCAAAAGGTCGTTTCTGTGCTCGGCGCCCGTGGCGCCGGCCGTCCCACCTCCGGCCCGCGGAAGTCCTCCGTCCCGGAGCGGCATCCCAGGGACGTGCGTCTTCCCAGGTCACCAGCATTGGGACCGTCCCACCGTTGCAGCCCGCGCGGCAGCTGTTGTCCCACGGCCACAGGGCACCCGACGCTATGCCCGTCGCACCGGTTGAACCGGCCGGAGCACCCGCCTGTACCACGACAGCCGTTCATCGAAATGCCCTGGTGTGCCCACGGCCCCGGAAGGGACGGCGGTGTGGCGCGACCGTCTGGAACGCACCTGGCTCCCCAGTTGCGGACCGCGGCCGCGTGCGACCTCGTGACGATCGAAAAGGAACTCCCACATGAATATGAAGTACCCCGCTGCCCGCCTCGTGGCCGTTGCGACGGGCCTCGTCCTCGTGCTCGGATGCGGTGTCTCGGCGCAGGCCTCCGCTGACGGGCCGCAGACGGCCAAGAAGCAGACCCGCGAGGCGGCGACGCACGGCACCAACGCCACCGTCTCCGCCTGCTCCCAGAAGGACCTCGGCGTGTCCGCCGTGAAGGAGCCGGCGGACAGCACTGACGCCAGGCACCTGCTCCTCACCGTCCAGAACGCCGGCGACAAGAAGTGCAACGTCTACCGCTACCCGCTCGTGCGGCTCGGCGACGGCCGGACCACGGCCCCCGTCATCGAGGACAGCGCCCCGACGCCCGGCGAGCCCGTCACCCTCGCACCCGGTCAGGAGGCGTACGCCGCCCTGCTCGTGAACGGCCCCATGGACGAGTACGAGGCGAAGAGCATCACGCTCAGCCTCCAGGGCCGTAAGCCTGGCAGCACAGCCGGCAAGCCGATCGACGTCCCCATGCCCGTCGAAACCCTCTACGCCAACGACGGCCAGCGTGTCACGTACTGGACGACCGCCCCCGGCTACGCGCTGGACTTCATCATGTCGAGGTGACGCCCTTCGACCGGACTGCCGGTCCAAAAGCCGGCCGGGCAGACCGCTCCTCTGCCCGACCGGCCGGGCATATACGGACCGCCGTCTTCAGTGCCCCCTCCTCTTACGGGTCAGTGTGCGCCCGGTGCAGCGATGGCGCCGGGCCCGG
Organism: Streptomyces sp. NPDC088354; assembly: GCF_044753585.1. Classification (NCBI taxonomy): domain Bacteria; kingdom Bacillati; phylum Actinomycetota; class Actinomycetes; order Kitasatosporales; family Streptomycetaceae; genus Streptomyces; species Streptomyces sp. NPDC088354. Next base: position 15,317 of record NZ_JBIVNJ010000037.1, read on the forward strand.
CAGGACGCCGGCACCGAAGGGCTGCGGTCGGCGGGGCCGGTGTCCTTGCCGAAGCTGAGTGACCGGTTGTTCGTGGTGCTGGAGCGGGAGTTGGCCAAGGGGCCGGTCGCGCACGGCTGGCCGGACCGGACCACGCCGAGCTGCCGGTGTGCTGTGATCAGCAGGTCGCGGCAGTCGGTCCAGGTGAAAGCGCCGGCCGCCGCGTACGTGGTCCTCGTGCCGTCTGGGCCGGTAGATCAGGCGGGAGCGTTCGCCTGGCTCGCAGCAGGCCAGCTCGGCGATGGAGCACCGTCGTCGGGAGCGTCCACGCACGCGGACGGCGGGCGTGTGCCCGCGCAGGGACCAGGTGCGTCGGTCGGCCGCGTGATCGGGAATCCAGGGGTCAGACCCGCGGGACAACTGGCAGTGCTTGCCCAGTTCAGGATCCGTCGGCTCCGGTTCCGGGCGGCGCCCGCTGCCACCGGGCCGGCAGGCGTGTCCCGACAGGCTCAAAGCCGTTCTCCTCGCCGTCGATCCTGAGCCGCGCGAGTCGCTGCCCGGTCTCAGCAACCCGTACCTGATCGCTCGATGCGCGGAACTCGACGAGACCGGCGATGCGGCCGTCTTCACAGGAACCCCGTCGGGGGGATCTGGTCGCCGCTACGGCGCAGCTCCCAGGCCAACACCGCTTTCACCGACCCCGGCCACCTCATCCGCGCCCTCCGCCACGGCCTGCGAAAGCTCCCGTACCGCAGCGACCTCATCACCGGGTGCCTCACCCAAACCGGACTGATCCCGCCGACACCACGCCCGCAACCTCACTGGTGCGGGTCATGTCGAGGACGATCTTTCCCCGTCGGGGCGGTTGTGCGGCTGTCTCGTGTGCCCGCGCCGCCTGATGAGCCGGATAGATGTCCCGGACCGGAACGCGGAAGCGGCCCCGCTCGGCGAGCGCTGTGGCTGACGTCAGCCCGTGGACGCCGTCGGGCTCGCCGCCGAGGCGGCCCACAGACAGCCTGACCCCGTAAGCCGATGCCCCGAAGTCAGCCAGGGTGACGACGCTTTCCGAGGTGCCGGCCAGTTCGATCAGTTCGCCCAGCGACCCGGCCCCCGCCACGTCAAGTGCCCGGTCGACCGGAGCGGCGGTCACCGCGCGGACCCGGGCCGGCAGACCCGGCCCGTAGTCCACGGGTTCCACCCCCAGTTCCCTGAGGAACTGATGACTGTCGGGGCGCGCGGTGCCCAGCACGCGGGCGCCGCGTGCCACCGCGAGCTGTACGAGGATGCTGCCGACGCCGCCGGCCGCACCGTCCACCAGCAGCGTCGTGTTCTCCCGTATGTCGAGCAGGTCGAGGGCCCGGGTCGCGGTCTCGATGCCGGTGCCCGCCGCGCCGGCTTCGGCCCACGTCATGCCGTGCGGTTTGCGGGTCCAGAAGTCCAGGACCGCGTACTGCGCGCTCGCCCCACCCAGCCGTGCCACGTCGACCGCGCCGAAGACCTCGTCGCCGACGGCGTAACCCGATACCTCAGCACCGATCTCGTCGATCACCCCGGCGGCATCGACGCCGGGAACATGCGGCAGGGCGAGGTGCTTGCCCGCCGGGGACGAGCCTTCGCGCAGTGCGAGATCGACGGGTGAGACCGCCGCGGTCCTGACGGCGATACGGACTTGGTCGGGGCCGGGATGGGGCTCTGGCACGGTGCCCAGGGTCAGGACCTGCGGCGGGCCGAACCGCTTGAACTGCACAGCAAACATGATCACCTCTCCCGCCCGGAGTCTCCGCGCGCTCCATGAGGTAAACATGGTTCCGGAGCACCTGTTCCACTACAGGGGAAGACGATAGGGACGCGGGGAAAAGTGACTCGGAAAGTCAGGGCCGACGCGGCCGACAACCATGACCACATCATCGCGACCGCCCGCGAGGCTTTCGCCGTCGAGGGCGTGGACCTCCCCATGCGCGAGATCGCGCGGCGCGCCGGGCTGGGCATCGCGACGCTGTACCGACACTTCCCCACCCGCACGGACTTGATCAGCGCGGCCCTTGCCGGGCATGTGGCCGCCTGCCGGGCTGACATGCAGGCCGCACAGAAAGAGCCGGACGCCTGGACCGCGCTCAGCGGAGCCATCCGCCAGTTCGCTGAACACCAGATCCGGGCCCCCGGCCTCAACGAGGCACTGCTGGGCTCGCACACCGCAGGCGACGCCTTTCGTGCCGACCGGCAGGCCCACGCGGCAGCACTGGAACAACTCGTCGCCCGCGCACACCAGCAGCACGTCCTGCGGCGAGGAACCACCGTCGCAGACGTCCGCGTCGTCCTGATGGCGCTGTCCTCGCTCCGCCCCACGCAGGCCACCCGGCGGCCCGAGGCGATCCGCATCTTGCTGGACCTGCTTCTGGCGGGGCTCCGCACGCCCGGTCACTGACCTGCCGAGCGGCCGGGCCGCGCCGCTTGCCCCTATCGTGTCCCGCTCGGTCGCCTTCTTGTACGGGGCGCGCGCCGGGCCGAAGTCACCGCTGTGGGCGAGATGTCGCCGCACACCCCAAGCTCGTCCATATCCGCCCGAAGCCCCGTTCACCGCCCAGGAGATCGACCTTCGCGAACGACTCCAGGCACAGCGAACGTGGAGACCGGCTGCCCCAAGTGGCCCGTGCTCGCCGACGCGGGCGGGTTGGCCCGTGCGGGAGCGGACTCCGGGTAGCGATGGTGCTCGACCTGGTGTGGTCGTCCGCATGACCGTCAGGCTGAGGCATCCTCCGTCGGTGGCCGCGTGCGCAAGGGCCGCAATGACATCTCACCGCGAGCCGGCGCCTGCGGCGAGCAGGTCACCGGCCGTGCGTGAGTCAGCCCTGCGCGGCGTCTCCCTGTCCCCGTGGGACGGCATCGAGGGAGGCCAGCGTCGCGTGGTCGAGTACGACCGCACCCGCCGCGATGTTCGCTTCGAGGTGCTCGGCGTTGGCTGTGCCGGGAATGAGGAGGACGTTCGGGGCATGGTGGAGGAGCCACGCAAGACCGACCTGGGCGGGGGTGGCGCCCAGGGATCGCGCCGCGGTGACGACGGCCGGCTCGTCGGTGACTTTCCGGAGGCCGGGAACGGCGCTGCCGAGTGGGAAGTACGGTACCCAGGCGATGCCTTCGGCGGCGCAGAGGTGGACCATGTCCTCGTCGTCGCGTGCCACGAGGCTGTACGCGTTCTGGACGCAGGCGATGCCCGCCGGAAGCGCTCGCCGCAGGACGTCCGGGGTGACGCTGCTGAGCCCGATCGCGCCGATCTTGCCCTCCTCGCGCATCGCGACCATGACCGCGAGCTGGTCGTCGACATCGACCACCTGGTCGCCTTCGGCACGCAGTCCGGGCCCGGTGTCCGTGCGCCGCAGGTTGACCAGCGGGATTCGGTCGAGTCCGAGGCTCTTGAGGTTGTCCTCCACGCTTGCCCGGAGTTCCTCGGGCCGCTGCGCGAGGCGGAGCCGGACGGCTCCGCCGGGGTGGGAGTCGGCGCCCACCTTGCTGGCGACCAGGACGCCGTCCTCCGGCCGGATCGCCTCGCGGATGACGTCGTTGACGAAGCCGTCGCCGTAGAACTGGGCCGTGTCCACGTGGTCGACGCCGAGCTCGACCGCGCGCCGCAGGACCGCGACAGCCGCGGCGCGGCCACCGTGCGGCTGCAACTGCATCGCCCCGTATCCGATCCGGGAGACGGTTCGGCCGGCGAGGAGTGCGGGGCCGCCGGGGCGGGAAGCGCCGGTGGGCGTGGTTTCGGCGGAGGGGGTATCGATAGGAGGCATGGACATCCCGTCCTCATGCGATGATGGAAGAAACGGAGGAGCATCCGTTTCATTGCACCCTAGCACTACCGGAGGTTCCTCCGCTTTGAGTCCCCGCAATCCGGCGTCCCCCGACGTCCCAGCCGACCCCGCCGTCGCCACAGCCCGTCCGGCCCGCGCCGACGCGCGGCGCAACCGCGAGAAGCTCCTGACCGCGGCCCGGGCCGCCTTCGCGACCGCCGCCGAGCCGGTCGTGCTCGAGACCATCGCCCGCGAGGCCGGAGTCGGCATCGGCACCCTCTATCGCCACTTCCCCACCCGCGAGGCACTCGTCGAAGCGGTCTACGCCGCCGAACTCGACGAGGTCACCACGAACGCCCCCGCCCTGCTCGCCGAGTTCCCACCCGAGGCCGCGCTCCGCGCGTGGATGGACCGGTACGCGGCATTCCTCGCAACGAAACGCGGAATGATCGACACGCTTCGCGCCGGCTGGGCTTCGGGGAGCATGGCGACCCCGACCACGCGAGAGCGCGTCACCTCGGCGATCGAAACGATCCTCACGAATGGGGTGCGAGCGGGTTCGTTCCGGGCAGACGTCCATGCCGAGGACGTCACCGCCATGCTCCTCGGCGTCTTCCTCTCCACGGCGGCCAGCAACACCCCGGAGCAGACCGGCCGGCTCTTCGACCTCATCGTCGACGCGCTGCGCCCACCTGCCGGGCGCCGAAGGACCGGCCCCGCAACCAGGACCCCGACGACCGGGAACGTGAACGGGTGATGTCGGATCGGTTCGCCTGACGGCGGCCTCGCCGCCACCGGCCCTGCCATCCACGGGTGACGAACCCAGGGCAGGGCCGGTCGGCACGTGGCCCCACGGTCGCGGCACCCGCCGAACGCCTGTGCCCGACGAATCGAGTGGGCCCGTGACCGACGACGTCCTGTCGATCATTCCTCCGATCCCCAGTGGCAGCCGCCCTGGCGGCGGCCGAGCGGACTGCTGCGCTCGCCGCGGACCTGGCTCCCGGCCCCCCGGAGGCGCGGACGGCTTCGCCCACTTCGAGAGCGCCGCGGGTCGTGTGCCTGAGCACCCACCGCGGGGGTGCTCAGGCACACGAGGTGTCGCGGGCCGCATCAGTCGGCCGGCATCACCCACACGTCGGCGATCGAGGGGTCGTAGTCGGCGCCGGTGTCCTGGAAGCGGAGCCGCACGGTGCCGTCCGACGTGCCGGCGGAGGGGTCGACCACGAACTGGTGGGTGATGGTGCCCTGGCCGCCCTCGCTTCGCTGGAGGTCGACGCTGTGCACCACCTTGCCGTCCACCTGGACGTCGTAGGTCTTGCGCCGGGCGCCGTCGAAGGTCTCGACGACGCGGACCACGAAACGACCCTTGGTGGGTACGGCGGCGTCGAACTCCAGCCAGCCCCCCGGGTAGGAGGAGTGGGTGTAGCGCCGTGTCAGCCCGGCTTCGATGTTCGTCCCCGAGTGCTCCGACGCCGTCAGCCGGTGGGCGGACTCCGACGGCCCGTCACCGAGGTCGATGTGGTCGCTGGACTGCGCGGGCGGGGTGGGCAGCGAGACCGCGATCGTGCCGGTCGCCTGCTCCGCCGGCGTCGAGCCGGTCGCCGCGGTGACCGTGGCCGCCTGGCCGACGACGGTGAGCGGCACCGTCACGACGGCTTGGACCGTCCTCTTCTCCCCCGGGTTCAGTCGGTAGCCGACCGGGTTCGGCGTCGGCCAGCCGTCAGGGAGGGCGAGCGTGAGCTTGCCGGACTGCACCACATCGGTGCGGTTGGTCAGCACGGTGGCAACGGTGGCCTCCTGGCCCGGGCCGGCCGGGTCAGGCGTAGTGGACACACCGTCGATGGCGACGCCGGGGGCGAGCGGCAGGCCCGCCGACACCGGGAGCGTCGCCGTTCCTCCCGCGTACTGGTAGGACACCGAGCCGGTGAGGTCGGCCATGGACGCCTGCGCGTCGGTCGCCACCGTGATGTCGTAGGCGTGCTCGAGCGTACTGCCCGCACCCGTGGTGGACGCATGCCGGCCCACCGGCTTCACCGTCCAGCCGCTGGGTGCGTGCAGGGACGAATCGACGCCGGTCAGCGGCCGCTTGCCGGTGTTCTTCAACGCCACCGTCACGCGGACGACATCGCCCGGGAGGATCTCGTCGGCCGGCACCTCCAGGCCGGCGACTGCGCCGACCAGGCGCGACGATGCCCGCGACAGGGTCTGCTCGATGCCGGTCAGCGCATCACGCAGCGCCGTGGCCGCCGTCTTGTCGATCGTGCCCTGCTCGGCGTACGTCCGCGTCCATCGGTCGAGGTCAGCCACGCCGGCGAGCGCACGGTGCACTGCGGCGGCGGTCGGCCGCTCGTCCGCGCCCTCGCTCTGCAGGCGCCAGGCGGCTGCGAGCTCGGTCCGCATCAGGGCGGTGCGCACCTGCAGGTGGCCCTTGGCGATCTTGCCGGCCCCACGCACCTGCAGCGCGTCGACACCGTCGGAGAACGACGCTGCCTGCGCCCGGGCCGCCCCCAGGTCCCCGAGCACCGGGTCGACCGCGAACGCATAGCGCCCCGAGCCGACCTCCAGCACCACGTCCCCGCCGGCCTGTTCGACGTATCTCACGTCGTCGACCTCGCTGATCGGCGTGCCGCCCTCGGTGACCGCCCAGCGGTTCGCCGCCGGGATGCGCACCTGCGCGGTGGTGTTCGCCGGCACGGTGACGTCGAGCTTCATCGTCCCGCTGGTCGTGCTCCACGCGCTGCGCACCGTGCCGTACGGCGTCTGGTGGCTGAAGTCGACGTGGTCGATGCCCTCACCGGGCTCGGGGGCGATGAGCACCTTGCGGTAGCCCGGCTCGGCGGCCGAAACGCCCGCCATGGTGCGGTACATCCACTCGCCGACCGCGCCGTACGCGTAGTGGTTGAACGAGTTCATCCCCACGTCGTTGAAGGTGCCGTCGGGGTTGATGGAGTTCCACCGTTCCCAGACCGTGGTCGCGCCCTTCCCGATCTCGTAGCCCCAGGACGGGTAGTCCTTGTTCTGCAGCAGCCGGTAGGCGATGTCGGAGCGCCCCGCCTCGGTGAGTGCGGGCAGCAGTCCGTCGACACCGAGGAAGCCGGTCGACAGGTGGTAGTCGCGGCGCTCGAGGGTCTTGACGAACTTGGCGACGACCGCGTCGCGCCGGTCGGCGGGGACGAGGCCGTTGGTCAGGGTCAGGATGTACGAGGTCTGGCTGTCGCCCTTCACGGTGCCGTCGGCGCCGATGAACGCCGCCTGGTACGCCGACCTGATCGCCTCGTAGCGCTGCTGGTACGCCGCCGCGTCGCCGTCCCGGCCGATGGCGGCCGCCATCTGCGCGAACTCGCGGGTGCTCTTGGCGACGAACGCGGTGTCGAGCACGTCGGCCGGGGTCGCGTCGTCGAGGTTGAGCCAGTCGAGGTAGCCGCCGGCGGAGCGGATGTGGCCGGTGGAGTCGGCGTCGAGGAAGTCGACGTAACCCTTCATCATGTCGTAGTTCTCACGGATGACGTCGGTGTCGCCGTACGCCTGCCACACCGTCCACGGCACGTGCACGCCGGAGTCCATCCAGCCGGCCGACTCGTAGCCGCCGTCGAAGCGGCCGGGGACCACGGGGGCGACGCCGGGCAGCGAGCCGTCGGGCCGCTGGGTGTCCCGCAGGTCCTGCAGCCACTTGGTCAGGAAGGACTGTGCGTCCATGTTGTAGACGGCGGTGCGGGCGAAGACGTTGATGTCGCCGGTCCAGCCCATCCGCTCGTCGCGCGCCGGGGTGTCCGTGGGGATCGACAGGAAGTTGCCTCGCATGCCCCAGACGATGTTGCTGTGCAGCTGGTCGACCAGGTCGGAGTTGGTGTCGAGGCTGCTGGTGAGGTCACCGTCGGTGCCGACGACGACACCGGTCAGGTCCTCGGCCGCGGGGGCCTGGTCGACGCCGGATATCTCGACGTACCGGAAGCCGTGGAAGGTGAACGACGGCTCGAAGGTCTCCGGCTGGTCGGTGGCGAAGGTGTAGTGGTCGGTCGCCTTCGCGGTGCGCAGGTTCGCGGTGTAGAGCGTGCCGTCGGGGTTGAGCACCTCGCCGTGCCGGATCGTCACCGTGCGGCCCGGCCGGCCCTTGAGGGTGAGGCGTACGTGGCCGACCATGTTCTGCCCGAGGTCGTAGAGGTAGACGCCGGCGGTCGGCGAGGCGATCCGCTTCGCGGTCCTGAGCTCCTGGGTGACCCGTACGTCGACGGCGGTCTGTGGCTCGAGTACGTTCACCGGCTCGTCGCGGACGTCCGCGGTGGCCCAGTTCGCGTCGTCGAAGCCGGGCTTGTCCCAGCCGCCGACCTGCTTCGCCACGCGTGCGTCGTAGGACTCGCCGTCGAGCAGGTCGGCCTCGCGGGTCGGACCGCCGGTGGTGGTCCAGGTGCCGTCGGTACGGACGGTGGCACTGGTGCCGTCGGTGAACTCGACGAGCATCTCGGCGATCACCGAGTCGTCCTTGCCGTACACGTCGGTGCCGAACATGGCGACCTTGCCGCTGTACCAGCCCGGTGCGACCTCGGCGCCGAGTACGTTGGCGCCGGCGCGGACCTGCCGGGTCACGTCGTAGGTCTGGTAGTCGATGTGCTTGTCGTACGCCGTCAAGCCGGGCGCGAGTTCGGCGTCGCCCACCCGCGCGCCGTTGAGCCGCAGTTCGTACACGCCGCGTGCCGATGCGTACACGCGTGCCCGGGCGACCTTCTTGCCGCCGAGGTCGAACTCCTTGCGCAGCAGCGGGACAGGCTCGTCGCGGCGCAGCCAGGCCTCGCCGCCCGCGCTGTCGACGCGCAGGCCGCCGGCGGTCACGGTGCCGGACGCGAAGGTGCGGTCGCCCGCCGGGAAGGCGGTGTCGACCAGGACGGTTCCGTCGTCGCTGGTGACCGTGACGTCGCGGACCAGACCGCGCTCCGCGCCGCTGGTGCGGAAGCCCATCGTGCCGGGGCCGCCGAACGTCGCATCGGTGCGCTGGTCGAGCTGCTTGCCGTCGACGGTGGTGGTGATCGTGTCGCCGTCGACGGCGATCGCGTAGTCGTGCTCGGCGGCGAAGTCGAACCCGGCCGGGAACGGCGTCGCCTTGAGGACCGAGTAGTTGCTGTTGCGCTTGACGTGCGGGCGCAGCGCGTCATCGGCGTCGCTGATCTGCCACATGTAGGCGTTCTCGGTGTCCTGACCGCGGAAGTAGACGCCGAGCGCCCCGTTGATGTCGGAGGCGGTGAACTTGATCGTGTAGTCGGTCCACTTGGCGCTCAGCGCCGGTGTGTCCGCACCGATCCACGCGGCGGTCCACGGCCGGTCGCCCAGAGCGGTGCCGAACGTGGCGGGCGCGCTCCACTTGGAGGCGATGCCCCGGTCGTCCCATACGCGGACGGACCAGACGTAGTCGGTGTGCGGCTGCAGCGCGGGACCGCCGTAGCGGACGTCGACCGACTGACGGGAGGAGACCTTGCCGCTGTCCCAGACGTCGGGCTTGGCGAGGCGGTCGGCCGAAGAGGCGACGTGGATCTCGTACGCCCGCTGCGTGACGCCGCGGCGCTCGGAGTCGAGCTGCCAGCCGAGGGTGGGAGCCGTCAACGGGATACCGAGCGGGTCGTCAAGGGCGTTGACCGTCAGATCGCCGACGCTCGTTGCAGCGGCGGCGGGGGTGGCGGTGGCGGCGGGTGGACTCGCTGCCGTCGCCGTCGCGGGTGCCACCACGACGAGGACTGATGCAGCGACCACCGCGGCGATCTGCTGACGCACGGGCGCTCCTCCAGAAAGGGGTACTGAAACGCTTCAATGACACCCTGGCGGCGATCACCCCTCCATGGCAACGAGTTGGACAGATTTGATGGAACAGATTCGAGAGATCAATGAATCGGTTTAAGTCGAGGGGGCCATCCCCTCCACGATGCAGCGGGCCGATCCGGTGGCCCGGCCCCTGAGCCCGTCGCCCACGCTTTGCGACGGGGCCACCGGTCGGGCGATGGCTCGCTGTTCAGGGGCCGGCGCGGAACGGGCAAGCCCCATCGCCGGGTGAGCGCGGTGTCCGACGTCTCGACTCGCCGCCCGAGGACTCCGGCTCAAGCCGCCGGAGCGCCGCTGTCGTCGCTGCACCGATTCGTCATGGCTCGCGCCGTGGCGGCCAGGGCAGCGGCGGGGTGGCGACGGATCGGAAGGCACGGGGTGCCGTCGCAGATCGCGACGCCCGCACCATCGGCGCGGATCGAGGACAGATCCGAGGCCGGCCGGCGACGCGCGTCCGCGAGCGGCCCTGATAGGCGCGCCCCTCGTGATCGTGCGCGAGCGGCGCTGGGCACATCTCGCTGCACGCGCACTCTTGACACCTGGCGATCAACCGGAGGAGCATCCTGTCCGCACCCTGACAACGTTGTCTAATGAGGCGTTGTCCGGACTAAATGAAGGGCAGACAACGGTGTCAGACATACAATCAGGTCGTTCTCGCGCGGGGCGGTTCCGGCCGAAGCTACGCTCCCCACGGCGCCGGACCCCCGGCGGCGCGGCGGTCGCCCTCGTGGCGGCACTCGGTACCGTCCTCTCCCTCGCCGCCGCCGTCCCCGCGACGGCCGCGACGGCCACCTCGGCCAGGGGCGAGGTGCAGGACACCGTGGCGTACGTCGATCCGCTGATCGGCTCGACCAATGCGGGCAACACCTACCCCGGCGCCGTGCAGCCCTTCGGCATGCTCGCCTGGAGCCCGCAGAACACCCGGGGCCAGATCTCGACCCCCGCTCCCGGCGGGTACGAGTACGGCGCGACGAAGATCCGCGGTTTCAGCCTCACCCACCTCAACGGCGTCGGCTGTTACGGGGCCAACGGCGACATCCCCGTGATGCCGTACGTCGGCGACGTCGACTCCTCCCCCTCCGCCGACGCCACCGACGCCAAGTACGCCAGCTCGTTCTCCCACGCGGACGAGACCGCGGAGGCGGGCTATTACAAGGTGGGGCTGGCCAGCGGGGCGTCCGCGGAGCTGACCACGACCCCCCGCACCGGCTCGGGACGCTTCGGCTTCCCCGCCGACAAGCCCGCGAGCATGCTGTTCCGTACGTCCAACTCCGAGACGGGCAGCGGCGACGCGACCGTGCGGGTGGACAAGGCGGCGCGGACCGTGACCGGCTCCGTCACTGCCGGCAACTTCTGCGGCCCGATGAACGCGAACAACACCCACGACCTCTACACCCTTTACTTCACCGCGCACTTCGACCAGCCGTTCGCGAAGGTCGGCACCTGGACCGACACCACTCTGAACCCGGGATCGACCTCGGCCTCCGGTGGCACCGGTTACGGCACGAACGGCATCCCGGCGGCGGGCAAGGGCTCGGGCGCGTACGTGACGTTCGCTCAGGGCACGACGCAGGTCCAGGCGAAGGTGGCGATCTCGTACGTCAGCGCGGCCAACGCGGAAGCCAACCTCAAGACCGAGAACCCGCCCCGCGAGACCTTCGCCTCGGTGCGGTCGCAGGCGGAGTCGGCGTGGCGGCACGAGCTGGACAAGGTGAAGGTGAGCGGCGGCACCGACGCCCAGCGCACCACCTTCTACACCGCGTTGTACCACTCGATGCTGGAACCGACGCTGACCAGCGACGTCGACGGGCGCTACCTCGGCGCGGACCTCAAGCCGCACCGGCTGGCGAAGGGTCAGAAGGCGCAGTACGGCACCTTCTCGGGCTGGGACCAGTACCGCGCACAGGTGCAGTTGATGACCCTGCTCAACCCGAAGGCGGGCAGCGACTACGCCCAGTCCCTCTTCAACTACGCGGGCCAGCGCGACGGCGAGTGGGACCGCTGGCTGCTGGAGAACGGCAAGACCAGTGTGATGTCCGGCGATCCGTCGGCCGCCGCGCTCGCCGGGATCCACGCCTTCGGAGGAAGCGACTTCGACGTCAAGGGCGCGCTGCGCTCCCTGATCACCGCGGCGACCGTGCCGACGGCGAACGACTCGGACAGCGCGGGCTGCAACGTGGAGTGTGTCGGGCAGCGCCCCGCGCTCGACAAGTACCTGAAGCTCGGTTACGTACCGTCGGACGGCTGCCACTGCTGGGGCGGCGCGGCCGAGACACTGGAGGACGCGGCGGCCGACCACGGGCTGTCGGAACTGGCCGGCGCCATCGGTGACCGCGCCAACCAGAAGAAGTTCCTGGAGCGTTCGGGCGCGTGGAGGTACGTCTTCGACGCGAACGCGACCCCGCAGGGCGGCTACATGCGGGACAGGAAGGCGGACGGGACCTGGGTCGGCGGTTCGTTCTCGCCGAGCACCGAGAGCGGCTTCGTCGAGGGCACCAGCGCCCGGTACACCTGGATGGTCTACTCGGACGTGGCGGGCCTCGCCCGCGCGATGGGCGGCAACGAGACCGCGGTGAAGCGGCTGGACGCGTTCTTCCGTACACCGGACGGCGCTTTCGACTTCTCGGCGCAGGACCCCACGCGCTTCGACCCCACCAACGAGCCCGACATCAACGCGCCTTACCTGTACGACTACTTGGGGGCGCCCTGGAAGACCCAGGAAACCGTACGCGCGGAGCTGGACAAGCTGTGGACCGACCAGCCCGGCGGCATTCCCGGTAACGACGACGCGGGCACGATGTCGTCCTGGTACGTCTTCTCCGCGCTCGGCATGTACCCGCAGGTGCCCAGCCGGGCGGACCTGGTGCTCTCCGCGCCGCTGTTCCCGCGTGCGGTGATCCGTACCGGGCACGGCAAGAAGATCACGGTCAACGCACCGGGCGCCTCGGCGGAGAACCTGTACATACGGGGTCTGCGGACCGACGGCAAGAAGTCCGACAAGCCGTGGGTGCCCGCCTCCTTCGTCACGCACGGCGGCACCCTGGACTACACGCTGGGCAGCACCCCGGACAAGTCCTGGGGCAGCGCCCCGGCCGACGCCCCGCCGTCCTTCCGCGAGGGCGGGGTGCCGTTCTTCACCGGGACCGCGCCCAGCACGGTGAAGGTCGAGCCGGGAAGCAACGGGACCGCCTCCCAGGTCAAGGTGCAGACGATCGAGGACGCGGCCGCCACGGTGCACTGGAAGGCGACACCGCCGAAGGGCATCACCGTGACGCCGTCGGAGGGTGACCTCAAAGTGCCCGGCGGTGGTTCGGGCAGTGAGAAGTTCACCGTCACGGCCGCGGCCGACACCCGGCCCGGCTTCTACACGGTGCCGGTGACACTGACCTCGGCGTCCGGCGCGGCCGTGCCCAGCACGTCGCTCGCGGTGACCGTCGCCGCGCGGGACAGTGTCCTGTGGAACCTCAACAACACCGGCATCTCGGCTGACGACAGCAACCCGCAGGCCAACTTCGATGGCCAGGGCTGGAGTTACTCGGCAAAGGCCCTCGCGGCAGCGGGCGCGAAGCCCGGTGGCACGGTCTCCGCGGGTGGCTTCGACTTCACCTGGCCCGCGGTGAACCCGGGCGACCCGGACAACATCGAGGTGGTGGGCGGTGGCGCGCCACAGGTCCTCGACCTGTCGGCCGGCTCCCCGGACGCGACGAAGCTGAGCCTGCTGGGCAGCGCCATCAATGGCACGACGACGGGCACGGTGACGCTCACGTACACCGACGGCACGACCCAGGAGGCCCCGATCGGGTTCAGTGACTGGACGCTGGGCGGCGGCACCCAACAGCCGTCCTTCGGCAACGTCGTGGCGCTCCACACCCCGTACCGCGATGTGTCGGGCGGCGGGGTGGACCAGGTGGGTACGGACGTCTTCGCCACCGCGCCGATCTCCTTGCAGGCGGGCAAGCGGCTGGCGAGTGTGACCCTGCCGGGCGCGACCGACGGCGGCGTGATCCACGTGTTCGCGGTGGCCACGGCCTGATCCCGCGACGGGGGGCGGGGGGGGGGGGGGGGGGGGGGGGCGGCCCCCGCCCCCACCCCGCCCCTTTCGCGCGTGCGCTCGCTTCGGTACGTACTCCGGGTCCCGGAGGGGAAGGCCGAGCCGGGCCAGTCCTTCCGGCCGCCGGGCAGTGCCTCCCGCTCGGGGCCGACGCCCCTAGGGCGTGTTTCAGAAGTGGATCAAGGTGATGAGTGATGGCTGGCCACGGTCCAGAGTTAAGATCACTGACCTGACGCCGACCTGAGGAGGCGGGCGAATTGGCCGCCGTGGTGCTCGTTCACGGCCTGTATCACCGTCCCGAGCACTTTGCCCTGGTGGCAGAACGCTTGCGGACCGCAGGAACCGAGGTCGTCGTTCCCGAGCTCCACAAGGGCTCATTGCCCGCTGACACAGCCGTGGTCCAGGCTGCCATCGACGCGCTGCAGGAGCCTCCGATTGTGCTCGGTCACTCCTACGGCGGGTCGGTGATCACCGGGGTGCGCGGAGCGGGACACCTGGTCTACCTGGCGGCCTTCGTGCCGGATGTCGGCGAGAGCGCGGCCGGTCTGGGTGGCGCGTCCCCGCAGCTCCTGGACGCGATCAACCTCGAGCCCGACGGCTCTACCAGCCTGCACCCCGACCGGGTGGCCGACACCCTCTACGGCGACTGTCCCGAACCTCTCGCCGCCTGGGCAGTTGGCCTGCTGCGTGCGCAATCCCCCGGCTGCGGGCGAGGAGTCCCGGAGCGCCATAGCTGGAAGCACACTCCTTCCACCTACGTCGTCTGTGCGCAGGACCTGGCTATCGACCCGGTCCTGCAGCGGAAGATGGCTTCACGCTGCACCGACGTGCGCGAGTGGGAAACGGGCCACTCACCGTTCGTGGGACAGCCCGACCTCATCGTTGAACTTCTGCAGGCCGACACCCTGCGCAGGCGAGATGAAGGAGTCACAACCACTCGTTGATGGGGGAGCAGCGGCTCCAGCTCCGCCCACTGAGCATTCGTCAGATCGTGCCTTCCCATGAAGTGGATCTTGACACATCAAGATCCACTTTTGAAACACGCCCTAGGGGCCGGTGATCGGGCGGCCGGTTCGTGACCGGGGGCGCCGTACCGCGGTCGGTACGGCGCCCCCGGTCGCCGGCGGAACCGCCATGCAGAGCCGAAGTCCAGCTTTGCCCCCGAATCTCCGATTCGCGGCTGGACCGGATACCCAGCCCAGGCCGCCTGACGCGCGATGCCGACCCGTGCTGAAGCTCCACGAGCCTTTCGGCAGCGGAGAGATCCGACGCGGATCCGTAGCGCAAGACCACACTCGCCGGGCGGAACGGCAAGTCGCACAGGACAGGTTCCATGACGGCGAAGAGCGCGTCGGCATCAGGGCCGTAGGCGAAGAGCGCCACCTCCCCCGCCCCCGAACTCGTTACTGGCACGGTGCTCTCCAGGGCCGCGTGAAACGCTGGACCTCTCCTGTCAGGCAGATCAGCCGGTCCAGCGCCTCTTCGAAGGACTCTGCGACCAGCCAGTGCTCCCATTGGGTGTGGCAGACCGTGGTACCGCGCGCTGACACGTAGAGGCCGTCAACGTACATCAGCGCGACGGGGAAGAACTTCAAGGGGCCGAAGCGGTCAGCCAACTCCGTGAGGATCTCCCGATCGGCCGCCAGGTTGGGGTCGAAGCGGAGCAGGTCGACGTAGAAGTTGGCCCCGCCGTGGCCAACTGGTTCCACGGTGAGCCCGTGTAGCGCTTCTAGGATCGAGCGGGCCAGCGGATGCATCGGCAGGCCCCAGTCGGCGAACTCCCGCGCCTTCCCGGTCATCCCGACGTGACGTTCAGGCCACCAGCCGGCATGCTCCAGCATGGCCTGGGTCGCTATGTCCAACCGTTCCGGTTCGAAGACTCTACCCATAGCTCTTCCAAAGGGGTCATGGCTCTGTCCTGCGGGCCCCAAGACACCCCAGTCACGGGATGGCGGTGAGCGTATCCGACAACGCCCGTCAGGGCGCAGCCCTTATGGACCTCGCGCCCCACGCTGACCACCGCTTCACACGTCCGAGCCCAGGCACATACGGACAGCAGAAACCCCTGCCGACTCACGGTGCCCGGCTCCGCCCACGTTCGGCTCAGTCCATCGCTATGCGGCGACGTTGGGGCCGGCGGGCGATGTCAGTCCGGCCTTCTCCCGCTGTCGGCGCGCGACACGGAAGGAAAGCGCGCTACAAGAGGCGGAGTTCGCTGAGAACCCCAGGCGCGGCCACGGTGCAGCACGCAAGGATCACGACTCTGGGCCCGCTGGACTGAACATTGACCCCTGTCCCGCCGCTGTCAGCGCTCCCCGACAGGATGTGCCCACCATCGACAGGGGAGGGCTCATGAGTGACGGCATCCGGTGGCTGATCGACGCGGGGGATCGTTGGATGGACTGCGTCACCTTCGCGCGCGGCATCAGCCCGGAGGAACTCGCGATACGGCTTGGTGCGAAGCCAGGCTCGTCGGCCCCGCTGCTGACCGCCTCGGAGGCCTGGGATCTCGCCCACGGGTGGGACTCCGTGATCGTGCGGGTCGGTTCCTCGGACGGATGGTCCTTCGCTGTGGAGTCCGGGCTCCCGCAGAGTGCCGACGTCCTTGAGGAACTGTCTCGGGGCGGGGTGGAGATCGTCCGCCTCGACCCCCAGCCCGATCACCCGCCGATGCAGTTCGCGTACCTGCGAGACGGTGCTCCCGTCTGCTCCTTCGGCATCACGGAAGAGGGGATCCGGTGGGGTCATGACCCGGACTTCCTCCTACCGGACCTCATCCGCACGGGGGTCCTGTGTGCCGATGGTGAACGTCTGCACGACGACGGCATGGACTACGCGGCTGAGAAGCGCCGGACGTTCGGGGTACTGGAGCACCGGTTCGGGCTGTCCCTGCCCCGGAAGCAGGTTGAGGAGGTGCGGCTGCCGGCCTATGCGCTCTACGAGAGCCCCGGTTTCGTCTGGCCTCCACCGGAGCGCAGCTGACCGCGCCGACGGTGGAGCGATCGTTCGGCCGGCGTCCTGGCCGGGTTGGGTCGGAGCCTCGGCGGGGGCCCCACGCCGGTCCGGAGAGTGGGGCCCGCAGGCTCCCCGCCCGGCTTGGATCCCGCGAGCGGCCGTCGTTGCTCCGAGCGGGCCCCCGACGCGGTCATCGGTCGTTCACCCGGCTTGCCGCCCAAGCGGGGCTTCGGGTGGTCCGACCGCACGACAGCCGCCGGGAGCGGGGACTTGGAGTGCGACCAGGGCTGTGTCGTGGTGGGA
The DNA here is from genome assembly GCF_044753585.1 of Streptomyces sp. NPDC088354. Lineage (NCBI taxonomy): Bacteria > Bacillati > Actinomycetota > Actinomycetes > Kitasatosporales > Streptomycetaceae > Streptomyces > Streptomyces sp. NPDC088354. The sequence goes on from NZ_JBIVNJ010000037.1 coordinate 32,195, forward strand.
CCCCGCCCGGTCGATGCCGCGGAAGACCTTGTTCAAGCTCTTCTTCATACCTGTGTCTCACGCGACGGTTCAGGTCACGCCCTGCGCAGAAAGAACCCGGCGACCGACGCCCGGAGCCGGTCCCCGGCGTGGGGTTCCACCTTCTTGATCATGTGGGGGACGCCCGACCGGATGACGACGAGGCGGTTCGGCAGCGGAGCGACGTAGTGCCCGATCTGCTCGGTGAGGCGGGCGTGGCGTCGGGCGACGGGAAGGACGCCGGACGGCGCCGGGCAGACCAGTAGTTCCGCTCCCCAGGAGGGCTGCCACTCGGGGTGTGCGTAGAAGACGAAGGAGGCCGCCCGGTTCCCGGAGTCGTCGTGCCAGGCGAGCCCGCTACCTTGGGGGTAGAGGAAGGGCCGGTAGCTGAAGGCGTGCCAGTCCTCGCCGAAGCGGCCGGTCCAGGGCAGGAGTTCCGGCGTCGCCTCCTCGATCTGCTTCGCCACGCAGTCGGTCGCGGCGCCCGTCGGGTGGTTCGCGTGGTCGGGGAAGCGTCCGGTGAAGTGGCCGTCCGGGTCGTGTATCGTGCCGGGGCCGCTGAGCGGGCTGCCGTCCAGCAGCCCGTACACCTTGTTCCACGCGCCCTCTCGGCGGCCGTGGACGAAGTGGAACTCCTCGTCGCGCAGCCGCTCCCACAGCGATCCCGCGGCACCAGGGTCGAGGAAGTCGTCGAAAACGGCGAAGTCGGGTGTCCGGTGGGTCAGTCGCACGGTGTCCTCCGGTGGGATCGGGTCGGTGGCGGCGGGACTCGATTCGTCGCCCAGGGGTCCAGAGGTGGCTAGGGGTGAACGGCCGGCCGGCCGGCTGCCGAGGGCACCGGCGACCCCGTTTCCGGGGCGGCCGCCGCTTCTTGGAAGAGGCGCTGTGCCATCCGGATCCCGGTCGCGTCACCTTCGCCCAGCACCCGGCGCACCATCTGCGCGGTGTCGTCGACGCGGCCGTGGGCCAGGTGCCAGGTGGCCACGTTCAGCGGGGGCAGCCACGCGGGCATGCGTGCTTCCTTCACCGGTCCTTCGTCGATGAAGCCGACGTTCGGGCAGTCGGCGAAGCGGTCGGCGAGATAGGCGGCCAGCTCGCGCGGGGGCATGGGTGCGCAGTACACGAGTGGGGTGAGGAGCTCGCCGGGAGGGATCAGCCGTGGCGTCTCGCCGGGCCGGGCGACCGGGCCGGATGCCCTGTACAGGTGCTGGGGGTCGAGAGGTGTCCGTGCCAGCGGAGTGTGCGGGTACACCCGCAGGCCGCAGGAGTAGTTCACGGACACTCCCCTGTCGGCCAGCCGGCGTATGTGGCCGATGGCGTTCTCCAGGCTCGCGGCTGATTCCTCCGGCTGGCCGAACAGGACGCCGACCTGCACCTGCATCCACGGCGGCCTGCGGCGCAGCAGCAGTCCGAAGGTGTCCTCGACGTCGCGCAGCCGGTAGTTCTTGCGGTGGCCGCGCAGCATGCGGTCGTCGAAGGCGTCCACGGAGAAGCTGGGGCGGACGCATCGGGACCGGACCAGGGCGTCCATCAAGTCGGCGGAGAACGGCTTGACGTTGAAGTAGCCGTGCCAGGTGACGGCCTCGGCGTACCGGCTTTTCGCCAGTGCCTCGCACACCTCGATCAGGGCGCGCTCGTAGGGCAGGTTCACTTCCGGCGCGGCCAGGTGGAAGTGGGTGAGCCCGTACCGTCGCACATAGTGCTCGGCCTCCTCGGCGACGGCCGCGGCGGGGCGTTCGTCGACCCGCCGCATGTTGACGTGGTCGATGCAGTACGAGCAGCGCAGCGGGCAGCCCGCGTGGGAGCGCAGTGCCGTGGGGATGCCGCGTGCCTTGGAGAAGAGCACGTATTCCGGGGCGATCGCCGGAAGGGCCGTCGAGGGCCGGGACAGGACGCCGGTGCGCGGGGGTGGGGCGGTCGGGATCGAGCCGTCCGCGGCGCGGGCCAGGCCGCCCGGCAGCGTCGCGAGCACGTGGGCCGTCCGGCGCCGCAGGTCGCGGGTCCCGCCGTCGGCCAGGGCACGCAGCAGTTCGGTGAAGGCGGCCTCTCCGGGGCCGGCGATGCCGAAGTCCAGGCCGAGCCGGTCCATTACCTCCGCAGGGCAGGATGTGAAGGCGGCGCCGCCGGCCACCACCGGCAGTTCGGGGTTCCAGGCGCGCAGGACGGCGGTGAGACCGGCGATCGGCTCCAGGTAGTCGACCACGTCGATCCAGCGTCCGTCGGGGCCGGGTTTCGGGTCGCAGGCGACCACCGCGTTGTCGATGTTGCGCACGGACAGGGCCACCAGGTGGGGCCTGGTGCTGTCCAGGACCTGCGTCAGGCGCGCCCGCGGGTCGAGGGACTCGAGGAAGGGATTGCACATGCTGGTCTCGACGGGCAGTGCGAGGTCGTCGACGGCTGCGCGGATGACCTCCAGTCCGTAGGGGCTGACGGGCAACACCTGGTGGGGGTTGGCGTACAGCAGGAGAACACGCACGGGCGGCTGCTTTCTCGAGGTTCGTCGGGGCGGTCCGGGGGTCTGTTCCCCCAGGGGTCACGGGCGGGCCAAGTCCTCCTGGGTCCGGGGCCGGGACCTCGGCGGCGTGCCGCGGATTGCGGGGCCGTTCATCACGCCGGGCGCGGCAGCCGCACGCCGCGGTCCTGCTTCCGGTCCACCAGTTCCCCGAGGACGCCCAGGGCCCGTTCGGCGACGGGCAGGCCGGTGCGGCGGGCCAGGGAGGCCGCGCACAGCAGCGGGCTGATCAGCGCGCCGCTGCCTCGTACCGCAGACAGGTGGTCGAGGGTGGCGTCCAGGTATGCGGCCGCGGTGTGCCGGTCGCCCGCCGCCAGGGACCGTGCGGCACGGGCCTGGAGGACCACCGCGTGTTCGACCCACGGGCGGGTGGGGTCGTCCTCGGGTTCCGCCGTGGTGGCGGGCTCCTGGAAGGCTAGGGGTTCTCCGCCGATCGCCAGGGCGAGTTCGACGTGCAGGCGGGCGATGCGCGCCTGCTGGGTCATGCCCAGCGCATCGCACCGCTCGCCCTGGACGGAGGACCAGTGGGCCGCTTCCGTCCAGTCCCCGGCCCTCGCGGCGAGCACCGCGCGCCAGCCGGCGATCATCGCCGCGCCGGTGCCCTGCCCGAGTTCGCGCAGCGACTCCTCCGCCTCGTCCATGGTGGCTTCGGCACCGGCGAGGTCCCCGGCCATGTGCCGGACCAGGGCCAGTGGCACCGCGATCGCCGAGGACAGCAGGCGCGACCCGGCGACCTCCCGGTGCAGGCGCTCGCAGTCCGCCAGGGCCGCCGGGACCGGGGTGTCGCCGTTGACCAGGGCCATCGCCAGATTCGCGTAGATCTCCGTCCGGCCGAGGCACTGCGGTGCCCCGTCGGCGGCCCGCAGCGCCGCGTGCAGCTCGCGTTCGGCCGCGGGGTGGTCGCCCGAACGCAGGGCCTGCAGGCCCGCGTACAGATGTGCTCCCGCCCGCGCCTCGGGGCTGTCGGCGCCGACGGCCGCGAGGTAGTGCGGGTCGTCGGACACGGCGGGGGCTTCGCCGGTCACATAGGTGCCGGCGTACAGCGCGTTGAGGCGTGCGTGGATGCCCGCGGCCTCGGGGATCCGGCCGGGATCGGCGGCCAGCACGCGCCCCACACGTTCCAGGGCCTCCTTCGGCATCCCCCGGCTGCCGAGGGCGTACGCCTCCAGGACGTCGATGTCCCAGGTGGCCGGGCTGTCGTCGGGGGTCAGCCGCCGGGCTCGTTCGGTGAGGCCGAGCACGAGTTCGGGACGGCCCCGCGACAGCGCGAACCGGGCGGCGGCGCCCAGTGCGCCGACCGCGGCGGAGGCGGCCCCGGTGGTGCTGGGGGCCGAGGGTTCCACCCCGCGCAGCGCGGTATGCACGGCTTCCCAGTGCCCCGCGAGGAGTTCGGCGACGGCCGGGCGGCGCTCGGCGACGGACTCCACCGCCCGGGCGAGCCGGGTGTGCACGGCGGCGGTCTCGGCGAGTGTCATGCGGCGCAGCGCGACCTCGGCGACCACCGGGTAGGCCGGTGCCAGCTTGCCGCGGCGTGCCTCCGCCTTGGCCAGCAGCCCCGCCTCGACCAGGGCCGCCGCGGCCGTGGCGACCTGCGCCGACGGCATCAGTGCCGCCAGGTCCTCCAGTGCGAGGTCGCGTCCCGCGGCGGACAGCAGCGTGAGCAGCTCGCGGGTCTGCGGGGCGAGCCGGTCCAGCCGTGCGCCGAGGGCGGCGTGCGCGGAGGGCGGGACCCAGTCGTCGCCTTCCTGCCCGTAGCGGCGCAGGGCGACCATCTGCTCGATGTAGAGCGGATTGCCGCCGGCGCGGGCGGCGATCTGTGCGGCGGTGTCCGTGCCGCGCGGTCCGGCGGTGGAGTCCTCGGCGTCGTCCTGGCGTACGGTCAGGAGCCGCTGGGCGAGCAGGCGGGCGTCCTGTTCGGCGAGCGGCGGTACGGTCAGCCGGTGTGCGGCGCCACCGGTCAGCGCGGGCGGAGCGGTGACGCCGACCAGGACGACCGCGGTCTGCGGCAGTCCGGCCGCGCACAGTTCGCCCAGGACGTCGGTGAGGACGTCCGGCATCCATTCGGCGCGCTCGACCACCAGCGCCAGGGGACGGTCGCCGCGGAAGCGGGCCAGTGCACTGCCGAGTGCCCGTACGAGCTCGCCGCGGTCCTGCGCCACGGCGCGTTCGGCGCGGCTGGACAGGCCGGTGACGTGCGCGGTGACTTCGACGCGGGCCGACGGCGCCGCGGCGGCCTGTTCCAGTTCGTCCTGCAGCAGGTAGCAGGCCAGGAGGCCGAGCCCGGATCCCGCGGGCGGGCAGGTCAGCAGGGCCGTCGCGTGCGGGGGGCAGCGGTCGAGGGCTTCGGCCACCAGCCTGCTCTTGCCGACGCCGGGCGCGCCGTCCACGATCAGCGGGCGGGCGGCGGGCAGTTCCAGGGCGGTCGTGAGGGCGGTGGCGAGTTCGCCGAGGAGTGCGTCGCGGCCGAGGACCGGGCCGTCGCCGGACCGGGGCGCGGCGCCGGACGCGCCGACGACCCAGGCGGGAACGGCCTGGTCGAAGCCCTTGGCGGCGACCGGTTCCACGGCGTGCAGCGGCACGTCGTCGGGTAGTTGGAGGCGGGTGGCGAGGTCGACGATGACGCCGTCGTCCGGGGCGTACTGCTGCAGGCGCGCGGCCCGGTTGAGTACTGATCCGATGACGAAGCTGGAGGTCCGGGCGCTGACCGCGACGTGCCCCGAGGCGACCGCGGCCCGTACGGGGAAGTCCCCCGCCAGGAGTTCGCCCAGTTCCGCCGCGTAGGCGCGGGTGCCGCGGACGATCGCCGACGCGGCGGCCACCGCCGCGGCGGCGGCGGACTCCCCGTGGGCGTCGACGCCGAAGACGGCGACGACCGCGTCGCCGATGAACTTCTCCACCTTGCCCGCGTGTTCCTGCACCAGGGCGCCGACGCGGGTGAAGTAGCCGTCCAGCACCGCGGCCCAGCGGTCGGGTTCCAGTGTGGTGGCGAGGCCGGTGGAGCCCACGACGTCGCAGAAGACCACCGATACGAAGCGCAGGCCGCCCGGGGTCTCCGGCCGGGCCAGTTCGGTGCCGCAGGCCATGCAGAACTGGGCCGCGGGGGGATTGCGGACGCCGCAGTCCGAGCAGTCTTTCGTTGCCGGCTCGGCCAAGCTGTCGGGAACGCTCATGGTCTCCTGCCCGTTCACTCATGGACGACCGGGTGGTTCACGGCGCTTGCACCGCCGTGAACCACCCGGTCCTGTGCCGGTGTGGAGTCATGACCCGCCGTCGGCCGCGGGGCCGCCGGAGGACCGGTCACCGCCGTCGGCGGGACGTGGTGCCTGGCGCATTACCAGAGGTAGCCGCCGCTGGGGTCGGAGACGACGTGGCCCTCGACGTCGGCGCCGGCCGCTTCGACACGGGACTTGACGCTCAGCAGGACGCCGATCTCCTCGTCGCTGAGGGACTTCAGGACCTCCTGCTGGGCCTCGGTGGCCTGCGCGACGACGAAGCCCGCCGCTGCCAGCTTGTCGATCTTCTCGCTCATGGTGGTGTCCTCCTTCGAAGAGCCCGCGCGCCTGTCGCGCGGGACTGCGGGGTCCCGGCGCGTTGCGCCGGAGTCGAGGGGGGCCGAACCGGTGGTCCGGCCGGGGCCCGTGGCGAGCGCGAGTGGGTCTCCCCCGCGGTCGTGCCGGTCCTGGTGGGTCGTCGTGCCGGCCCGGCCGCCTGCCGTGGCGATGGCCGGGCCGGCCGGCGTGCGAGTCTGCGTGCCCTGCGTTGCCCCGGCTTCGGCGCCGGCGGCCTTGCCGTCGCTCGCGCCGGTCGTCTCCGGCTCGGTGGGACGGGGTACGCCGCCGAGCCGGACGGCCACCACGAGCGCTACCAGCAGCAGGGCCGTGCCCGCGGCGAGCAGGAGCCGGCCGATGCCGAACCCGGCGACCAGGAGTGCCGCGAGCGGCGGGGCCAGTACGTTGAGCAGAACGGGAACGGAATTCATGAGCGCCCATACCCGGCCGGTGAGTTCCACCGGCGTCTGCGAATGGACGACACTCGGAAAAGTGACCAGGATTCCTGCGCTCGCGATTCCCAGCAGAAAAATAGCACACAGCCAGAGTGCCGGGTCAATACGTATTCCCCGAGCGATGGAGAATCCGATGAAAACGATGATGCAGCCGATGACGGACACGGCCGCCGCCATGGTCACGAAGGGCCTCAGCCGCGTCGCTATCCGCCCCATGAGCAGGGATCCCACCACGCCGCCCACTCCGACGGCGGACACCATGTAACCGATGTACGAGGGTCCCATTCCCAGCGCCGGGACAATCAACGCGGCCATGGAGTCGTAGAGGAAAACGACGAACATGAGACAGCACATGACGAACAGCAGGGAACGGAGGATGCGCGTTCCGAAGACGTGGCCGAAACCCTGTTTCAGCTCCGTCAAATAGCGTGATCCCTTTTCCTTGGAAGGCTGTGACGTACCGCGCAGGGCCCATACGCACAGCACCGCGAAGACAAAGGTGCAGGAGTTCACAGCGAAGATGGCCCGGGGTGACATGAGAGCGATCAGCAGACCGCCAAGCGCCGGACCGAGGATCTTGACCGACTGCGTCGCCGTCTGCAGCAGCACCGTGGCGGACGGGATGTCGCGCTGCTCCACCGTCGCGCGCAGCTGGATCTGGCCGGCGATGCCTGCCGCGGAGCCCAGCGTCGAACGCGCCAGGACCAGCGCGGCGGCCCAGTACGTCCCGGGCGCGAACACGAGCCCAAAGGTCAGCACGGCCTGAACCGCGTCCGTCACCAGCAGCGTCCGCCGGGACGGCCGGCGGTCCAGCAGCACCGCCAGGAACGGGCCGGCGAGCATCGGCAGCATGCTCGCGGACACCACGAGCGCCAGATCGCCGGCGCCGCCGTGCCAGACCGTGGTCACCAGCACCAGCAGCGCGACCTGGTCCAGCCAGTCACCCAGCCCCGAGACGACCGAGCCGCCGAACAGCAACCGGAAGTCCCTGACGCGCAGCAGCCCCCATGTCCCCGGCCGTCTCATCCGGCAACGGCCACGGGTACGCGCGCCTCGACCCGGGTCACGACGGCCTCCATCACCTCGATCAGCCCCCGCATGGTGTGCAGCGCGCTCACGCCCACCAGATCCTCCAACTCGGCGTCGAGCGGCAGCCGGTCCACCAGACGCAGCACGTCGTCCCGGTGCTGCACGTCCAACTGCGCGTGACGCGCGATGGTACGAAAGGCATCTGCCGGCAGCCCGGTGCGCGCCGCCAGGTCCCCGGCAAGACCCGGCCCCGGCGGGTTGCCCTCCAGCACCGCAATGTGCCCGATCAGCGCCACCGGATGGACGTGCCGCAGCCAGTAGTACTGGGATCCGACGAGCGAGGCGATCGCCGGCCCGGGCACCGCCGTCCGCAGCTCCGCGGGGTCCCCGCCGGCCAGGGCGTGGTCCTCGGCGACCCACTGGTCGTGGCCGTACTCCTCACGGATGTGCTTGGACAGGTAGCGGCCCAGCATGTCCGCGACCGGATCACCCTGGCGGGCCACGCACTGCTCGGTGGCGGCCAGCATGAGGGGTACCGTCGCGCGGATCGTGCCGTGCAGCGTCTTGAGCCACTCCACGTACATCACATCGCTGCGCGAATGCGTCCACATCCGACGGGACGCGGCGTCCACCGCCGGCATCAGCAGGCCGGTCTTCTCCCGGAGCCTGCTGGACCGCGACTGCTCCTCCACCGGTCAACCCCTTCCAGGTGTCTCGTCCGTTGCGGCCAGCAGCCCGCCCAGTGCCCGCACCGCACGCGCGGCCGAGGGCGAGGTGCGGGCGACGTCGTACGACTTCCAGCACCCTGCGCAGACGTTCTCGAAGCGCCCCTCGCGCAGGGCCTCGAAGCCGGGCAGCCGCGCGGCCCCACCGGGGCCGACGCTCCCCATCACCGTCAGCAGCGCGTCGCCTCGGAAGGCCGACAGGGCTTCGGCCACGTCCGCGGGACCGTGAACACGGGTGCGCAGCTCGATCGGTCCGTGCCCGGTGATCAGCGCCTCGTTGCAGCAGGGGATCACCACGCCGTCGTAGCGCACGGTGGGCGAGCCCAGCAGCGAGCACGCCGCCAGCGCGCTCACCTCGTGCAGCCGCCGGATGGCGAACACCTCCGAGCCGCGGCCGTAGCGCAGTGGCGTGATCAGCTTCGTCTCGGCCCACTCGTCCCATCGCGGGCCGAACGCCTCTTCCAGAAGCGCCTCCGCGTCGCGGGCACCGTCACCCTCGTCCAGCGCCTGCACCACGATGTGGCTCCCCGCGTCACGGACCGCTCGCAGCGCGGACACGAAACGCGGGCCCGAGACGCCCCCTTGGTGAAAGCCGTCCGTGCTGAGGAAGACCGTGGAGATCGCGGGCAGCAACCGGCGGACCCAGGACGGAACGCCGCCGTCCTCGCGCGCCCAGTAGCCGCTGGTGAACACGACGGTCTCCAGCCCGGCGGCGGTGAACTCCCCGATCGCGTAGGGCAGGGCCCGCTGCTCGGCGAACGGCTCGCCCCCCGAGACGGCGACCGACCGCAGCCCCTCCAGGTCCCGGATGCCCGCGACGACGTCCCGGAAGACCTTCCAGTCCACGACCCGGCCGCCGTCGGCCCTGGCGTCCACCGAGCAGTGGGCGCATCCCACGGGGCACTGATCGGTGATGTACAGCAGAATCGATTCTCCCGCGCTGCGGCGGGCCGCTTCGGTGTCAGCGAGCGTGGGCCGGCGTCCCATGGTCCTCCTCCGATCCCAGAGCGACGAGTCCACCGTGCCGGGAGCGGCGGCTGGAGAACGCCGTCGCGTCCTGCCGCTCGACGACCTCCCGTGCCGTGCGTTCCAGCAGCCGGCCCGAGTCCGTGCGCAGATACGCCGTCAGGCGCTGCTCGGCCTCACGGTCGCCGGCCAGGCCGACGCAGTTGCCGCACATCCCCTTGTCGCACGCCGCCTCGGAGAACCGGCCCGCGACATAACTCGGGCCGAGGGCCCGCAGCGCCCGGAACATCTCCCGCTCCAGCAGGAGCTCGCGCAGTTCCGGCCACGACTGGCGCGCCGCGTGACCGAGGATCAGGTGCTCGGGCTGCCGCCGCTCCACGAGGTCCTGGTTGCAGCAGGCGTACACCGTGCCGTCGTACGTCACCAGCGGCCAGGTCACCCGGTCGCACGGGTCCACGGCGGCCACCGGCTGGCCGGACGTCGGCGTGGGTGTCAGTCCCGCCAGGCCACGGCCGCGGCCGATCGCGCTGAGCGTGCCGACCAGGATCGGCACCTGGTCGTCGAACTCCCGCCGCACATCGGCGATCAGACCCGTCAGATAGGGGTCGTCGTCGTTCCGGCCGGTGATCTGGAAGCTGACGCCCGGCACGATGTCCCGGATCAGGTGCATCGCGCGGAAGACCTCCGCCCGGCTCACCTCGCGTTCGTGGAACTCGTCGAGACTCGCAGCGAAGTGGTCGACCTCGCGGGCGGCCGCGGCGACGGCAGCCGGCAGGCGGCGCCCCTCCCGCGCGAACCACATGCCCGACAGCACGTACGACCGGGTGCCCACCGCCCGCGCGGCCCGTGCCAGGTCGCCGACCAGCCGCGCGCGAAGCAGCGCCTCTCCCCCGGACATCAGCAGCAGATCGGGCCGGGTCTGCGGATCGAAGGAGTCCACCAGCCTGCGGAACGGTAACTCGGAGTGCTGCTCACTGCTGAGCGAGGAGTCCGTGGAGCAGTGCGCGCAGGACAACGGGCAGCGGCGGGTCAGGGCCAGGTAGACGCCGGCCGCGGCGATACTGCGTCGGGCGCCGATCTCCAGGAGATGCACGTGCGCTCACCCTCTCCCGCGCGCAAGGGCTCCGGCGATCTCCTCGAGGGAGCTGAGAACGCGCTCGGCGGAGGGGTCGTCGGACCGGGCCAGCGCGGTCACCAGGGACACCAGCCGCTCTGCGGTGGCCGCGTGGGGAGCGGACGGGCCGGGCGGGCCACCCGCGATCGCGAGCGCCGCCGAACACTGGCGGGCCAGCTCCGACACCAGCTCGATGACCGCGGCCTCACCGCGCGAGCCCAGATCGGGGTCGAGGACCTCCATGATCCCGAAGATCGAGCCCGCGGTCTCCAGCGGCGCCGCCACAATGGTCTTCGGCACCAGTCCGGTGGAGGCCGCGAAGTCCTTGTTGAACAGGGGGTTGTGCTCCAGGTCGTCGGCGATCACCGCTTCGCCGCTCTGGAACACCCAGCCGGCGATCCCGCTGTGGTCGGGAATCTTCCAACCCAGCAGATGGTCCTCCCGCGGGTTCGACGTGGCCTCCAGGACCAGGGAGTCGGCGCCCGCGTCGTGCAGGAAGATCGAGGATGCGGGAGCGCCGAACACGAGCCGCGCCAGCCGCACGGTCGAACGCAGGATCTCGTCACGCCGCGACAGCGCGGCACCGGCCTGCGCCCCGGGAGAAAGATCGTCATTCCCCGCTGACGTCATATCCGGGCTCCTTCGCCTGGGTCGCTGATTTCCATGAAATTATCGGACAGGGCGGCGAGAACATGCTTGATCTCGCCGACAGGAAGATTCGGGTGTTTTCCGAGAATGCGAGCGACGAAGCCGCTCACATGCGGAGTGGCGAAGCTGTTCCCGGAAAGCAGCGAGCTCGACCCGTCCGTCCACGGAACCGAGATCTTCACACCCGCCGCAAAGAATTCCACGGGCGGATCCGCACTGACCTCGATACGTTCGGTGTCCTCACTCTCGTGCGAACCGACGGAGATCACGGAAGGGAACGTCCAGGGAAAACTGCGCACCGGACTGTTGTGCGCCGCGGCAACGATGGCCACCCGGTTGAAGTAGGCCTCGTCCGCGATCTCATGGAGGGCCGCCTTGTAATCGGCCTTGCGGGAGGACAGGCTGAGGTTGATCACGTGGAACCGTTCGGCGACCGCCCAGCGCAACGCGGCCAGTAGGGCGTTCCCGTCCCCGCCCAGCCCCGGCCCCAGCATCCGGACGCTGGTCAACGCCGCTTCGGGGGCCACTCTGCGGATGATCGCGGCGCAGGCCGTGCCGTGACCCGCCGCATCGCCCTCCGTGTCCGGGACCAGGCGGTATTCCGCCGGGGATCCGTCGGCGGCGACACGCTCCACGGTGAACGCGCCCTCCAGCGGGGCGACCTCGGGATGGTCCGGCGTCACACCGCTGTCGATGACACACACCCGGACCCCGGCGCCGCGCGAGTCACCCCACGCCCATGTCCGGTCGATCGCGTCAGATCCAGGGAATTGAGATCGGTCGACGAGTTTTCCCGAATTCATATGGGCGAAACGAACGGAGGCCCGCCGCGTCCCCGATATGGTCAAGTGCACCGTCCAGTTCGTTCCGGAAAAATCCACGCCGAAAGGAACCGTCCAGCCGGCGCCTTGCGAAAACGAAGTCCGACACTCGCTCGGCCGGCCTGTGCAGAGATGACATTAGGACGACGTGTGAACGACCCGCAAGGGTCTCCCGAAAATTTCTCCGAGACACATCCGTCCGAACCCCGGAGTTACCCGCACTTCATCCACCCCAAACACGGTCGCCCGCATAACGCAGAGAAGCCAATGAGAAAGATGTTATTCAACGCGACTCCTGTGACATACGCGCCAACCGACGGTTCGTGATCAAGCCGGCTCGGCCGGCACCGGGTAAAAGGTCGGCCGCCGCAAAGATGCGAAGAGCCTCGATCAGGCCGAGACGGAGCACGCGGACGACGAGTAGACGCTTTGGGTGGAAGTGCGATAGGGGATTCTTCGGCGCTGAGCGAGAGTTGACGGACCTGCATCGCCGAGGGCCTTCGGCCTCCCGGTGAGCGTCGTCGACACCGCATCTGGCCGCAGTGGCTGCACGGCACCAACCCGAACGTGACCGCGCTCGGCCCCTACAACATCGTTCCCGCCCTCAGAGAGGCACTGAGTACCGTGGACCGCCGCATCTTCCTGTCCGTCACCGGAGCAGCACTTACCGCCCTCGCGGCCGGCTGGGCAGCCGGCGACACCCACGCGCAGTCCGAGACGGCATCCGGGCCGCCGGTCGGGGACGAACTGGTCGCCATGCTGGAGGAATCCAGCGCAGGGCTGACCTCGCTGCCCACCGAACAGCGCCAGTACACCCCCGACTTACTCGACGCCCACCTGACGACCGTGACCAACCTGCTCGAGAACGGCCGCTACCCCAAGCGCGTGGGCCTGCGCCTGCATACCCTGGCCTCCAGCCTCTCCCAGACCGTCGCCTGGCACCGCTTCGACGTCGCCGACCACCCGACCGCCGCGAAATTCTGGATCGCGGGCCTGCGCAGCGCCCACGCCAGCGGCGACCGCGACATGGGCGCCGCACTCCTTGGTGATCTCGCATACCAGGCTGCCTGGCGCAAGGACCACGTCACCGCGGCCGGCCTCCTGGAACACGCCCTCACTCGCAGCGAACACCCCGCCGCCCGATCCTTGTTGAACCTGCGTCTCGCCCGCACCCTGGCAGCACAAGGAGAACGCCGCGCCGCACTGCGGTCGCTCGACGCGGCCGAGCGACTGCTGGACACCGCCTCCGGCAGCGAGCGGCCCGCCTGGTGCGCCTGGCTCTCCGAGGCCGACCTCGCCGTCGACTCCGGGCAGGCCCTGCTCGACCTCGGCGACACCGCCCGTGCCCACCGCCTCATCGGCGAGGGGCAGGCCTTGCTGCCCCCCGCACGGGACAAGACCCGAGGTGTCTTCCTGGCTTATCGCGCTGCGAGCCACCTCAACCTGCGCGAACCGGAACTCGCCGCGGCCACCGCCCGGGAATCCCTCCAACTGGCCCGCCGCATTGGGGCACCCCGCTGCGTCCAGCTCGTCCACGACCTCATCCCGCGCTTCCGCAGCTACCGCAATGCAGAGGGCGTCCCTGAACTGCTCCACCTCGCCGCGAGCTGATCCGACAGCGCGCGGGAGATCGGGCGGGGCAGTGACTCCCGCCTCGGAGGCGACCGCGCAGGTGCACCTGCAGTTGCAAGCGCAGGCGGACAAGGGGCCCTCCAAGGGGCGTGCCCTGCCCTGCCCAGAATTGGCGGCGCGAACGAGTCTGTCGACGGGCCTCACCGGCCGTTGCGACAGACCTGACAGGACACCCTCCCAATCAGTATCCGGGCTCAGCCGTGCAGCTCGATGATCACGACGGGTAGTGGAGCTCGAAGAGGGAGCGGTTCTCGTTGACGAATTCCTCGACGGTCACCAGCGGCCTGCCGGTGATGGTCGGGGCCGCAGCACTGACGCCTGCCAGACGCCCCTCTTGCTGGTCAATGGCGGCCGCCTCGAAATGCTTGAGTTTGGCCGTGTCGTCCGCAAGACCGATCATCTCGAGGAACGTTGACACGGTGACCTGTTCGAAGGGAAGGTCCCTGCCCAGCACCCGGCCCACCTCGGCTGCGAGTTCCTGGTGGCTGTACTCCACCGGGCCCGTGAGCGTGTAGATCTGGCCGCCGTGCTTCTCGGGCGAGGCGAGGATCTTGGCGGCGGTCAGTGCGATGTCACGGCCGGCGATCGGAGCGAAGCGGCCGTCCCCGTTGAAGGGCATCACGTAGCGGCCGTAGCGGATGAGCCTGGAAATGTAGAGCAGCCACTGCATGAAGAAGGTGACCCGCAGGTGGCTGGTCGGGACTCCGGACCAGTCGAGGACCTGCTCGGCCAGCCAGTGGTTCTGGGTGGTCTTGCTTCGCGCGTAGGGGCGGGATTGGATCTGCGACAAGTTCACGATGAGCTCGAGATCTTGCTCCTTTGCGGCCTGCGCGAACATGACGGCCGCCTCCACGAGGCCCTCCCCCAGAGGGAAGTTGAAGTAGGCACGCTGGACCCCTTCCAGGGCGACACGGACGTCGCGGAAGTCGAGGAGGTCACCGAGGACAACCTCCGCCCCCGCCGCGCGCAGTTCCTGTGCGCGTGCATCGTCGCTACGGACCATGGCGCGGACGTTGAAACCGTCAGCGAGCAGGTAGTCGACCATCGGCCGACCGGTCGCGCCGTTCGCGGTCGTGATCAGGATCATGGTCATTACATCTCTTCTTTCAGCTGCCGCCCGGTGTGGTCGCGGGATGCGCACCGAGTTCGAGGCGATCACCGCACATCGTTAGATTACCAACATAATCCACGAGGTCGGATCGTGCATCCGGGGCCGTGACCTGCGCGCCTCTCTTCCTCGATCTTCAGCGTCGGCCGACCTCTCGACCGATGAAGCGCGAGAGGAAGAGATGCCCCGGGCGGCCGGGGCGAGGATCGGAAGGAGGCGGGGCAGTGCAGTCCCGACCCGGCCTTCGCGAGATGGTGGCATCCTTGGCGGGTGGTCTCATCCGATCATGCGGGCGCCGCGTTCTTCGATGTCGACGGCACCCTCGTTCCAGGCACGAGTTCGTCGGCCTTTCTGGCCGGCTTCCTTGGTCATCGCGAGGAGCTGGTCAGGGCTGAGGACGCCTACGCCTCGGGTGTCCTGGACAATCGGCAGGTCTCCGAACTGGATGCTGCGGGCTGGGCCGGGGTTCCCGAAGACCAGGTCTGTGGCTGGCTCGACGGGCTCCCCTTGGTCTCGGGCATCACGGAGACCGTGGCATGGTGCCGGCAGAACGGGTTGGTGCCCGTGCTGGCGACCCTCGCCTGGTCGCCCGTCGGCAGCTACCTGACTGACCGCTTCGGTTTCCACACGTTCAGCGGACCTCGGCTGGAGACCGCCGACGGCCGGTTCACGGGCCGGGTGGCCCGTCACTTCGACGAGTACGACAAACGCGATGTCGCCCTCGCACAGGCCCGAGAGCTCGGGGTGGCCCCCCGTTTGTGCGGAGCCATCGGAGACAGCCGCTCCGACCTGCCGCTCTTCGCATCCGTCGGGTTGAGCGTGGCGTTCAACGCATCGGCAGGAGCGCGCGAGGCGGCAACCGTCACGGTGGACGACGACGACCTGCGAAGCGTGCTTCCCGCTTTGCGTCGCTTGCTCACGGCCACTCGTTGATAGCCGCGACCAGGACGGGCGCCTCGTAGCGGACCGCGAACCTGTCGTACCTCGCGGCTACGGCCCGGTGGCTTGTGAGGCGGTTGCTCCCCCACTCGACAGCGTGTCGCTCGCAAGGGTCGGCGCGGTCCGACTTCGGCGGCCGGCCGCCATCTCACCCTGCGCAGGGGCAAGATGGGCGCATGATCCTTCGCCTCTTGCGCGACACCGACGAGGACGCCGACGCGATAGCGGTCGTGGCCTCCGCCGCCTTCGGCGCCTCCGATGCCCTGCCTGGCGGCGACCCGCCCGAGGAGATGCCTCCCGAGCTGGCGCCTCTGCTGCGGCGGCGCAACCGGTACGTCGCACGGACCGACCCCGGTGGCTGCTGGCTGGCCGTGGACGAGACCTCCGGCATGCCGCTCGGGGTCGCCCTGTCGACACGCCGCGAGGGGACATGGGGCCTGTCGCTCCTTGCCGTGCTGCCCTCCGCGCAGCGGCAGGGGGTCGGACGCGAACTGCTCGCCGCCGCCATGGCCCACGGACGCGGCTGCCTGCGCGGCATCATCTGCAGCTCCCCCGACCCCCGGGCGGCGGCGACCTACCGCCGGGCGGGCTTCACGCTGCACCCGGCGATGCGCCTGGAGGGTGCCGTCCGCAAGGGCGACCTGCCGGCGCCGGACGGGGCGGTGCACGAGGGGTCGGCCAAGGACCGCGACATGATGGACTCCGTCGACCGGCGCACCCGAGGCAGCGCCCACGGCCCCGACCACGACCAGCTGCTCACCGAGAGCGACCTGCTGGTGGTCGACGACCTCGCCGGAAGCGGCTACTGCTACATCGACCGGTACGGGAACATACGGCTGCTCGCCGCCACCTCCCGCCGCCTGGCGACCCGGCTGCTCACAGCCGCGCTGCTGAGCCTGCCCGAGGGCACCCCGGCACAGGTCGGCAATCTGACGGCCGAGCAGCAGTGGGCGGTGGACGTCGGCCTGACCGCGGGCCTGGAACTCAGCACGTCCGGCTGGATCTGCCTGCGCGGGATGCGGCCGCCGGAGCCGTACATCCCCTCGGGCTTCTTCGGGTGACGTCGGAAGCACGTGGCGTGCCTTCCCTGCCCCAGGCGCTTGACTTCGTTCGGCGTCGGACCTTGGCGAGAACCGGTTCTCGCTCGGTCTCGGCATCGGCGGTGCGCTGACCGGGCCGGGCCCCGGGCCGGACAGAGATCCTGACGCGGACTCGCCAAGTGCGGCACCGTTGGCCGCGGCGATGCCGCCGACCCGACAGCGGGCCGGCAGCGCTCGTCGGCGACGATCCGCCCGCGGACCCCGGGCAGAGGCCCACCACGTGCGGCGGAGAGATCATGGCGATCTCTGAGCACACGACCTGGCCGGGACGGTCTGGTCGGCGGCCATCCTCACGGGGGACGACCCGAAGACTGTCAGGCGGCATGTCGAGGCCCGCGCGGACGGTCACAAGCCGTACGAACGCGAGCCGCGGAGTCGCGACGGCAGGCCGCCGGAGGAGGGCCACAACGAGCGCGGAAACGTCACGCGGCGCGCCAGCAGGGCGTGAGGGGTCAGCGATGCGTCGCAGATGACCGTCGGCGTTCAGTGCACACGAACAGTTCGTGGAGTGAGCCGCCGTAGAGTCGTGAACTCCCGCGGCTGCGCTCGAGGATCAATCGGGAACACCGGTGACGGCTACGGTGTGCCTTTGCGAGACAGACGGCATTTGGTCGAACTGGCTGCCACCGAACCGAGCAGGCTGCAGACGAGCCGGAGCCTGGGTCCCGTCTGCCACTCAAGCCGAACAGCCGCGGACAGGGGGTGTCAGAGGTGACCTTTAGGCTCCCATTCATGATCGGCGGGGTGTGCCCGCGGTGCGTAAAACGGGGCCAGGGTGACCGGGTTGGGATGGTGGAATGGGACGCCGGAGCGTCGGGAGCGGTGGGTACTCGATCCGCTGGTCGGGGTGGGGCCGCTGCGGTTCGGGATGGATTCCGGCGAGGTGAAGGCCGCCCTGGGCGGGCCGCGCGACGGCGGCACCTGGGTCGCGGCCGAAGGCACTCTGCGGGCTGAGTACCCGGGGATGGGCCTGAACTGCATGTACGCGCGAGGGACGAGCCTGGTCGCCGTGGCCGTCAACGCTTTCCAAGGCCCCCTGGTCCGGGTCGGTGAGGTGGAGCTGATCGGTCGAGTTCCGTCCGAGGTGCGTGCTGAGATCCACGACCTTGCCCGACGGGAAGGGGCCGCAGTGCGGGTGAACTGGAGTGGGGACCCGGAGATCGCGGCCTGGGGCGTGTCCATGGGCACCGAGCCCGATGGCGAGCTCTCGGCCGAGGGTTATCCGGTACAGAAGGACAGAGTGATCACCTCAGTGCTGCTCGTCGGGCCCGGGCTCGCGCACGACCCCTACGCGACGACGCCGGTGATGCACTGGCGCGACGTCACCGGCCGGGGACGAAACCCCGGGGCCTGGCCGGTGACCCGCGGAGCTGACCGTCCGTATTGGGACTGGGTGCCGCTGGAGCGGGTGGGCCCGCTCCGCTTCGGAATGAGCCCGCCCCAGGTGGCGAACGCCCTGGGTGGCGAGGTCCCGGCGGGTCGGATCGGCGACTTCCCCTTCTGGTTCTACGCCAGGGACGGGCTGTGGAATCTGCGCGAGGACCGCTTCGAGAATGCCGGTGTGAGCGCGCACTACTGGACGAACCCGGACGGCGTTCCGCGGCTGGGCGCCGTGACCGCGTACGGGCGCACCGGGCCGCAGGTCCTGTACGCCGACATCCCCCTGGTCGGTACGGCACCCTCCTCTCTCGGAGCGGCCATCCTCCAGCATGTCGAGGACCACGATCTGGGCCTGTGCTTCAGCCCCAGCGGTGCGATGACCCCGTCCGGGGTCAACCTGGCGCTGGACGCGGTGAGGGCCGGAGACGCAACCGTCAGCGAGCCCACGTTCTACGCCGAGGACTGGGAAATGTAAGGAGCTCGGACTGACACCCGAGCCGGCTGGCGACCTGGACGTCGACAAGTCTCCTCGATCGGCCGTCATCCCTGGTTCGAGCGCTGCTGTCACCAGGGCCGATGACCGGGGCCCTACGTGCCCGTGGCCGCGCGCTGCCGTCCGTAGTGGCGGGCGACCCGGGCCCGGTTGCCGCAGGAAGGTTTACACCATTCCTGCCGTCCATGGGTCTTGAGGAAGTACCGGACGCACCGAGGTGCCGTGCACGCCCGCAGCCGCGCCCGATCCGGGCCGGTCAGGAAGTCGATCACGGCGCGCGCCAGCGTCGCGACCAGACGGGTCCGTGTGTCGCCTGCCGAGGAGGCCAGTCGGACGGTGGGTTCGCCGTCGCCCGGCCAGTCCAGCTGCGGGACGACCGGCTCGGCTGCGGCACACCCGTTCAGCAGCTCGAGCGCCTCGGCGGCCGGTATGAGCCGGCGCGCATCCGCCGGGCTCGGCGGAGCCGGGCTGACCGCCCTGGCGAACAGGGCCCGGGCGGCCTGCCGCAGCGCGATGATCTCGCCGTGCAGTGGCACGTCCACGGTGAGCCCCGACGTCGCCTCGGCCGAGGGTTCGCCGTGCGTCGCCAGCCACGCAGCCGTCTGCTCGGCCGTGGCCAGGTCGTCAACGACGCCCCCGTTCCCGTCATGGCGAATGGTGCTCACCAACTCCAGCGCCAGACAGCGCTCCATGTCGCCGCTCCCCCTCTCTACCGGACGATCGGGCACCACTTGATCACAACTCTTGATCACCTCAACGCCCCTACCCTATGGTCACTAACGCCAAAGTGAAAGCTATCCATTAGCTGCCCTGGTCCGACCCTGCCCTGTCCTGAGCGGAAGGGTGACCACGCAAGCAAAGGAGACAGATCAATGACAGTCCTGCTCGCACAGATCAGCGACCTGCACCTGGACGGCAGCGAACGGGCGACCGAGCGAGCCGCGCGGGTCATGGACCACCTGCGCGACCTGCCGCACCCCATCGACGCCCTCCTGGTCACCGGCGACATCGCCGACCACGGCACGCAGAGCGAGTACGAGGAGGCCGCCAGGCTCCTGTCCGCACCGTTCCCCGTGCTGACCTGCCCCGGCAACCACGACGTGCGCCCGGCCTACCGCAAGGCCCTGCTCGGCGAGGCACCCGGCGGGCAGCCGATCAACCAACTCCACCACGTTGCCGGTACGGCGGTGCTGATGTGCGACTCCACCATCCCGGGCCGGGACGAAGGGCTGTTGGAGCAGCAGACCCTCGACTGGATCGACACCACCCTCGCCGGCCTGCCGTCGTCCATGCCGGCGCTGATCGCCTTCCACCAACCGCCGGTCGCGCTCCACCACCCTCTGCCCGATTCCGGCATGCTCCGCCGGCCGGAAGGCCTCGCGGCCGTGCTCGACGCGTATCCGCAGGTCGTCGCGGTGATCACGGGGCACGCGCACACCGCCGCCGCCTCGACCTTCGCCGGCCGTCCGCTGATCGTCGGACCGGCCGTCACCTGGACCCTGCGGATGCCGTGGGAAGGCGACCGGCCCGCCGACCGTGACCAGCCGCCCGCGCTCGCCTTCCACGTCCTGGACGACGCGTACCGCCTCACCACGCACTTCCGCGTCGTGCTCTGACGGCCCCTCAGTCGCAGCCACCGCTGTGCACCCGTACGCCGTCGCCGGGTTCCTGGCGTCGGTCTTCCCGCTGATCGCCACCCCCGGCGCCAGCCTGGCCCTGCTCATCCGGCAGGTCACCGAACACGGCCGCCGCCAAGCGCTGCCCGTCATCCTCGGCACCGCCGGCGGCCTGTACGTCCACGCCACCCTCGCCATCGCCGGGCCGGCCGCCGTGGCCATGCACTCCGGCCGTGCCTACGCCGCGGTCCGACTCGGCGGCGCCGTCTATCTCATCGGCCTCGGCCTGTGGACCTGGCGGTCCGCCCACGTCGGTCCGGCCGCCGACGGGCCCGGCGGCCGCCCGGCGACCCGGACCCGCCTTTCTCCATGCACTGCTGGCCAACGTCCTCAACCCCAAGGCGGCCTCGATCCATCTCACCCTCGTCCGCAGTTCCTGGACCGACATCAGCCGCTCGCCGGCCAGGTCCTCACCCTGGCCTGCGCCCACGCACTGCTCGTCACCGCCTGGCTGCTGGGCTGGACCGTCCTGCTCGGCCGGACGACGCAGGCACTGCGACCCGCGGCTGCGGCACTGGGGACGAGAGCCACGGCCGTCGCCCTGCTCGCCATGGGCATCCGATCCATTGCCTGAAGGCCCTGCCCGCGGGCTCCACGTGGCGCTCCGACGCGCCGGTCCAGCGGCTCGGTTCACCTCGACCCGGCGCTCGCGGACCCGGGCCGGATCCGTGGACACCTGTCACGGCGGGTCGGGCGTCCTCCGGCTACGCGCAGCCCATGTGCGAGCAGTCACCATCTGCCGGCAGCACCGAGGGGCGGTCCGGCCCGTACGAAGGCGCACGGGCCGAGGCCAGGCGGGCGGGTCAGACCTCGGAGTTGAGCCGGCCGGAGCGAAACGGTTCGACCTGGTGGGGCAGGTCGGCGAAGCCTGCTTCTGCGAGCGCTCGGGCGAGTCCCGGCAAAGCCGCGATACGGGCGACGAGGAGCGGGTCCACCTCGATGCGGGCGCGGTCCCCGAGGTCGCGGACGCGGAGGTCCCGCGCGTCCACCCCGGCCTCGGTCGTCAGCGCCCGAACGGCCCTCTCCGCGCGGTCGATGCGGGCCAGGCGGTGAGAGGTGACCTCGATCCCGTAGCGGACGCGGCTGGCGAGGCAGGGGGTCGCGGGTTTGTCCCAGGTGGGCAAGGCCCAGTGTCTGCTGAGGCGGCGTACGTCCGCCTTGGTCAGGCCGGCGTCGAGGAGCGGTGTGCGGATGCCGCGCTCCCGCCCGGCGCGGATGCCCGGACGGTGGGGGTCGGATGCGTCGTCGGCGTTGGTGCCGGTGGCCACGACGTCGACGCCGTGCTCGTGGGCGAGCGCGGTGATGGTGTCCAGCACCTCGGACTTGCAGAAGTAGCAGCGGTCGGGCCCGTTGGCCCGGTATCCGGGCCGGGTCAACTCGTGCGTGCGCGGCGTGAGATGGATGATCCCGAGGTCGCCGGCGAGGTGCCGCGCACGGGACAGCTCACCGTCGGCCAGGCTCTCCGAGACGGCGGTGACGGCCAGGACGCGCTCAGGCCCGAGCGCCCGTGCGGCCGCGGCGAGGACCAGGGCGGAGTCGGCGCCGCCCGAGTAGGCGACGGCGAGGGAACCGCCGAGCGCGCGCACGCCGTTCAGCAGCCGGCGCTCAAGGGTGTCGTCACTGTGCACGGTGTTCCTCCTGGCTCGTCTCCGTCGCCCCTTCCCGGCTCAGGCGCAGTGCGCGCGCGGCGACGGCGCGCAGGGGCAGACCCAGCGCCGTGGCCGCGGCCGCCACGTCGTCGTGCTCGGGTTTGGCCGCGTACGGACCGTGTTTGACCCGGATGGCGTGTCCGTCGACGTCGACGGTCTCGAAGGCGCGCGGCAGCGCGGTGCGGGTCGCGGTGATCCGCCGGATGCCGAGGGCACCGGTCTCGGCCAGGACCATGTCGCGCAGCCGTCCTTCGTGGTGCGCGGTGGTGAGGAGGTGCAGGACCTGCGCGGGCCTGCCCTTCTTCATCACCGCGGCGGTCGTCCAGGCGTCGAGGGCACCGGCGTCCAGGAGGCGGGTGACGAGGTGCCCGAGGAGTTCTCCGGTGACGTCGTCGAGGTTGGTCTCCAGGACGACGACTTCCTCGTTCGCCGTGGTCGGGACCGGGTCGCCGAGGGTGACGGAGACGAGGTTGGGCCGGTCGGACAGGCGGCGCGACCCCGCCCCGTAGCCGGTGGCGCCCAGTGTCATGGGGGGCGGCGGGCCGTAACGGGTGCGGACGGCGCGCAGGAGTGCGGCGCCCGTGGGTGTCACCGTCTCCCCGGAAAGGTCGCAGCCCCTGACGGCCGCTCCGGTCAGCAGGGCGAGGGTGGCCGGCGCCGGGCAGGGCAGGACGCCGTGCGCCGCGTTCACCTCGCCGCGGCCGAGCGGCAGGGGCGAGCTGATGACGTCGGTGATGCCGAGGGCGTGCAGGGCCGCGGCGTTGCCGACGATGTCCACCAGGGTGTCGTGTCCGCCGAGTTCGTGCAGATGGACGGTGGCGGGGTCGGCCTCGTGCAGTCTCCCCTCCACCTCGGCGATGGCCGTGAGGGCGGCGACGGCGAGGGTCGCGACGGGGCGGGGAGCGGCCCGGGAGGCCATCTCGATCACCTCGGCGGCACGCCGCTCGGTGCACGGATCGGTGACCTCCACGCGTACGCGGGTGGCGGCCAGTCCGTGGTCGGTGACGCGTTCGGCCGTCAGGTCCCAGCCGGTCAGGCCGGTGGCGGAGACGGCGGACCGGATCCGGTCGAGCGGTGCCCCCGCGTCGATCAGGGCGCCCAGCAGCATGTCCCCGGCCAGTCCGGTGAACGGGTTGATCCAGCAGATCACCTGGCACCTCCCGGGTCCGCCGTACCGCGGGACCGGGCGATGCGGTGAACGGCCATGGCCGCCGAGAACCCGGAGTCGATGTTGACCACGGTCACGCCGGCGGCGCAGGAGGCGTGCATGGCGAGCAGCGCGGTCACGCCGTCCAGCGAGGCGCCGTACCCGGTGGAGACCGGAACCGCCACGACGGGGGCGGCCACCAGACCGCCGACGACACTGGCGAGGGCGCCCTCCATGCCCGCCACGACGATCACCGCGTCCGCGGCCCGCAGCAGACCGCGGACCTGCAGCACGCGTTCGAGTCCCGCCACTCCCACGTCGTGCACGGCCGTCGTGTCCAGCCCGACGGCCGTGGCCACAGCGGTGGCTTCGGCGGCCACCGGCCGGTCGGAGGTCCCGGCGGCGGCCACCACGACGGAGAAGCCCGATGCGGCGGCAGGTCGCCAGAGCAGCAGCCGGGCCTCCTCGTCGTACGATCCGGACTCCACCCGCCCCAGGACGGCCGTCGCGGTGTCCGGGGCGACGCGGGTGACCAGGACGGGCCCGGTGTTGTGCTCCAGGAGGCCGGTGACGATGCCGGCGATCTGCTCCACGGTCTTGCCGGGGCCGTACACGACCTCGGGCAGTCCTTGCCGTGCCTCGCGGCCGATGTCGACGCGTGCGTATCCGAGGTCCAGTACGTCGTTCACAACCGGCTCCCTTCGATGTACGGGATGGTCTGCGGACCTTCCGGCAGGACGCACAGGCGGGCCTGCGGGCCCGCGGCGGCCAGGGCTTCGGCGACGGTCGCGGAGATGTCCCGGGTCTGCCGCAGGTGGGCCGCGGCCAGTTCGTCGTCACTGAGGTAGGAGGTGTGCATGATGACCTGACTGCCCGACTGGATACGGGCCTGGATCTGCACCTGCCACTGGTCCGGAATCGTCTCGGTGCGCGCGGAGATCTCGTTCAGGAGCGCCTGCGGGGACGGGGCCGAGGCCAGGACCCGGCGGTAGGAGCCGTGGTCGGGGAAACCGTCGCGGCACTCGGCCGCGCACACGATCGTCCCTCCGGGGCGGACCACCTGGTAGGCCGCCGACATCCCCTTGACCGCCTGGTACAGGTTCTGGTCCAGCGGGAAGCCGGAGTTGGTGGTGACGACGACGTCGAACGGTGCCCGCACCGGGCGCATCGCCATGCGCGCGGCCGCGGCCGTGGCGGCGGCGTGCATCGGCGGCAGATCGCCGCCGAACGCCGCGACGACGTCCTTGTCGCGGTTGAGCACCACGTCGAACGCGAAGGTGACACCGGTGGCCTCCGCGATGGCGCGCACGTCGTTGTGAACCGGGTTTCCGCGGGTGATGCCCCAGGTGGCGCGCGGATCGCCGATCCGGGCCGCGTCGTGCAGCACGAGCACGGTCTCCAGACCCGCCAGGCCGGGGGCGACGAGCTTCGGGCCGCCGGAGAAACCGGCGAAGAAGTGGGGTTCGACGAAGCCCGTGGTGATCCGGACGTCCGCCTCCACCCACTCCCGGTTGAGCCAGACCGGTACGCCGTCGCCGTGCCTGCCCATCCACGTCAGCCGCGAGGCGTCGCGGGCGTCGTGGTTGACGATCCTCACCGTGTCCGCGATCTCGTCGCCGAACATCGTCCGGAGTTCGGACGCGTCGTTGCCGCGATGGGTGCCCGTCGCCACGAGGATCACCACGTCCTCCCTGCGGACGATGCCGTCCAGCTCGTCCAGCAGGGCCGGGATCATCAGGTGCCGGGGCTGCGGCCGCGTGCCGTCGCAGGCCGAGATGGCCACCGTCTGCCCCGGGCGCACCCTCTCGGCCAACGGGGGCCCGGCGACCGGTTCGCGCAGGGCCGCGCGCAGGACGGCCGCCTGGTTCCGGGCCGCCGGGTGGTGGACGGGCTCGACGACGGTGGTCCTGTGCGGATCGACGTCGATGTCGAGCCCTGACTGCCCGTAGGCGAGACGTACTTTCACCGGACCGCCTCCACGGCCTCTGCGTCGTCGGCCCGCCCCCGACGGTGCCGCTCTTCCAGGCGATAGGCGCGTTCCGCCGTCGCGCGGAAGACGTGGGAGCGCTCGGCCTCGGTGAGGCCGTCCGTCAGTGCCTCCGCCGCGCCGACGACCTCCTCGTGCGAGGCGGCCGGCAGGCACACCGGCCAGTCGGAACCGAACATCACTCGCTCGGGACCGAACGCGTCGAGCACCACGTCGGCGCAGGGACGCAAGGTTGCCACGCTCCAGCGGTTCCGGCCGGCCTCGGTGACCATGCCGGACAGCTTGCAGAACGCGTTAAGAAGGGCCGCCAGTTCGCGGACCAGCGAGGTCCAGGGCTGCATCTCACCGGTGGCCACGGGGGGTTCTGCCGGATGGTCGAGCACAAAGGTGAGTTCCGGCAGCTCCCGGACGGCGTCGATGGCCGCGGGCAGTTGATGCGGACGGACGAGCAGGTCGTAGGCGAGGTCCGCCCGCGCGACCAGGCGCAGACCCCGCCGTACATCAGGCCGGCTGAGCCAGCGGGGGTCCCGCTCGTCCTGCACGAGGTGCCTGGTGCCCACGAGCAGTTCGCCGCCCGGTGCCGCCCGCAGGGTGTCCAGCGTGCGCGGGAGGCGGTCGGACGGGAGGTCGACCCAGCGCACGACCCCGGCGACGGTCCCGGCCGTCGAGGCCAGGGTCAGGAAGTCCTCGGTCTCGCCGGTGTCGGGCAGTACCTGGACCAGGATCGTGCGGTCGACGCCCGCTGCCTGGCCCGGCGGCGCCAGGTCCTCCAAGGTGAAGTCCCGCCGCACCGGGGCCGTACCGGGTGCGTCGAGCCACGCGTGCACACGGCGCCGCGGACCAGGACCAGGACTGGGAGCGGGGCCGTGCGTGGCGGACGGGGACGGTGCCGGCCGCCGGACGTGGTGGTGTGCGTCGATCCGGCTCATCGCTCCTCCGCTTCCAGGACGTCGAGCTCCGGCCACAGCTCCTCGGGGATCGTCATCGAGGCGAGCGCGGCGTTCACGGTGATCTCCTGTGCGCTGCGCGCCCCGACGACGACACCGGTGACCGCCGGATGGCGCAGGGGGAACCGCAGCGCGGCGGCGGCAAGCGGGACACCGTACTCGGCGCAGCGCTCACCGAGGGCCCGGGCGTGGCGGAGGACCGCTTTCGAAGCCGGCGCGCGGTCGTACACGGCGTCCGGGGCCAGGTTCGCGAGGATGCCGCTGTTGAAGACACCGCCGACGAGGACGCCCACCGCGCGTTCGGCGCACGCGGGCAGCAGTTCGTCGGCCGCGCTGCGGTCCAGCAGCGAGTAGCGGCCGGCCACGAGCACGCAATCGAGGTCGGTCTCGGTCACGAAGCGGGTGAGCATCGCCGTCTGGTTCATGGCCGCGCCCATCGCCCGGACGGCTCCCTCGTCGCGAAGCCGGGCCAGCGCCGGGTAGGCACCGCGCACGGCCTGCTCCCAGCAGCCGTCCGGGTCGTGGATGAAGACGATGTCGAAGGCGTCGAGACCGGAGCGCTCCAGGCTTTCGGCGAGTGAGCGGTAGACGCCGTCGGCACTGTAGTCGCGGACCGTGACGAGGCCGGGCGCGCCATGGAAGGCCTCGTCTCCCGGGGCCGGTTCCCCCGGTACGGGCAGCCGGCCGACCTTGGTGGACACCGTGGTCTCCGCGCGCGGCTGCCCGGCCCCGGTGAGGAACGCGCCGAGGCGCTGTTCGGCGAGTCCGGCGCCGTCGTGCGGGGCGGTGTCGAAGTACCTGATCCCGGCGGCCCAGGCGGCCTTCAGCGTCTCGGTGGCCTGCCGGCGGCCGGCGGCCGAGGCGAGGCCGCCCAGCGGCGCGGTGCCGAGCCCGACGCGGCTGACGCTCACCCCGGAGCGTCCCAGAGGTACCCGTTCGGTGTACCAGGGCCGGATCGCGGGGGGGCATCAGGCCCGCCCGAGGACGTGCCGCCTGCGGCTGGGCCGTTCGATCTCCGCCCTGACGACGTCGCCGGCGCGCGGGAATCCCATCGGGCTGCTCCTCGTCGTCGGTGTCACGTGCCCGCCGGCGGGCGGCGGGTCGTTGGGCCGGGCCTTCGAGCGGACGACGCCGTGCCGGGTCACCGCCGGCCCTCCGGGACGTCGCCCGTGGCACCGGAGGCGGGTTCGAGGTGCTCGCGCAGCCACTGTTCGGTGTTGCTGACGTGCAAGAGGGCGGCCGCCTGCGCCAGGGGGGCGTCACCGGCGGCCAGCGCCCGGTGGATTGCCTCGTGTTCGGCGACCGTCCGTCCCGCGGCGTCGTCGTCGACCAGGCCACGCCAGACACGGGCACGCAGCGTCCGCCCGGAGATCCCCTCCAGCAGGGTGGCGAGGGTGGCGTTGCCGGTGGCCGCGACGACGGCACGGTGGAAGGCCGCGTCGTGCTCGTTGAGGCGCTCCACGTCGTCAAGGGCCGCCCGCATCGCCTCCAGATGCCGTTCGACCTCCCGCAGTCCCGCGGCCGAGATCCGCGTGGCGGCCAGACCCGTGGCGATCGGTTCGAAGAGCCGGCGCACCTCGGTGAGCTCCAGCAGAGTGTCGCCCCGCAGCAGCTCCACCGCCGAACCGATGCTGCTCAGCAGCAACTCCGGTTCCAGGCTGGTCACATACGTCCCGTCGCCCCGGCGGATCTCCAGCACCCGGGCGACGACCAGCGCTTTCACCGCTTCCCGCATGAGGTTGCGGGACAGGCCCAGCTCCGCTGCCAGTTGCTGCTCGGGCGGCAGTTTGGCGCCGGGCCGCAGCTCGCCCGAGTGGATGAGGTCCCTGATGCGGTCGATCGCCTTGTCGGTCAAAGACATCCGTCTGCTCCCTGCTCGTCGCCCAGGCGGCGGCAGCGTAGCAATACATCCCATCACTGCGGAATACATGGGATGGCCCGCACTCCACGCCCGATGTGGGACTGTCACATAACTGCAGGTCAGAAGCGTCTCGCGATCCTTTGCCTGCCGGGGGTATGGACATCCATGCGAGCCGACTCTATAAATCCATCCAATGTCCGACGCTGGTCGCAACGAAGAGAACATCTCGTTGACACATGAGGACGGGTGGTTGCCATGAAGCGGGGAGTGCGCCGGAGCCTCCGAGCCGGAGGCGCCGGAAGCGATGACTGAGCTGATCACCGCAGTCGAAGCGGTCGACGTACGGTTCCCCACGTCGCGTAAACTCGACGGTTCCGACGCCATGAATCCCGAACCCGACTACTCGGCCGCCTATGTGACGGTCCGTACGAGTGCCGGGGCGGAGGGATACGGACTCGCCTTCACCGTGGGCCGCGGCAACGAGGTGGAGGTCGCCGCCATCAGGGCCCTGGCGCCGCTGGTCGTCGGACTGCCCGTCGAGGAGGTACTGGCCGATCTGGGAGGCTTCTCGCGTCGGCTGACCGGCGACAGCCAACTGCGTTGGCTGGGCCCGGAGAAGGGGGCCATCCACATGGCCGCCGCAGCCGTCGTCAACGCCGTCTGGGACCTGTACGGCCGCCGTACCGGCAAGCCGGTCTGGCGTCTGCTGGCCGAGCTCTCCCCGGAACAGCTGGTCGACCTCGTCGACTTCCGCTACCTCCAGGACGCCCTCACCCGTGACGAGGCGCTGGAGATCCTGCGACGCGCCGAGCCCGGCCGCGCCCGGCGTACCGCGCACCTGCTGGAGCACGGCTACCCGGCCTACACCACGACTCCGGGCTGGCTCGGCTACGACGACGAGAAGCTGGTGCGCCTGTCCAAGGAAGCGGTCGCCGAGGGCTTCGGGCAGATCAAGCTGAAGGTCGGCGCCGATCGCGAGGCGGACGTACGCCGGATGCGGCTGGCGCGCGAGGCGGTCGGCCCGGACGTCAGGATCGCCGTCGACGCCAACCAGGCGTGGGGCGTGCGGCAGGCGATCGACTGGATGGCGGCGCTCACGCCCTACGACCCGTACTGGATCGAGGAGCCCACTTCCCCGGACGACATCCTCGGCCACGCCGCCATCCGCAGGGCGCTGGCTCCGGTCAAGGTCGCCACCGGCGAACACACCCACAACCAGGTGATGTTCAAGCAGCTGCTCCAGGCGGGCGCGCTCGACGTGCTGCAGCTCGACGCCAGCCGCACCGCCGGGGTCACCGAGAACGTCGCCGTCCTGCTGCTGGCCGCCAAGTTCGGCGTCCCGGTGTGCCCGCACGCCGGCGGGGTCGGGCTGTGCGAGATGGTGCAGCATCTGGCGATGTTCGACTACGTGGCGGTCAGCGGCACCACCGAGGACCGGGTCATCGAGTACGTCGACCATCTGCACGGGCACTTCACCGACCCGGTGCGCATCCGCGACGGCCGCTACCTGGCGCCCATCGCTCCCGGTATCGGCGCCGAGCTGCATCCGCGGTCCCTGGAGGACCACCGCTATCCCGACGGCCCCGTGTGGGCCGCAGAGGCCGGCGGATGAGCGCCCCCGAGTCAGCGGGCCCGAAGGCGCTCGGGACCGGCGCCACCTGCGGCATCCGGCCGGCCGCAGCCCGCCTGCCGGCGTTCCGCGGGGCCAGGACCGCCCGCCCCGGCCTCACCCCCGACGACGTCCCCGAACCCCTCACCGGCATCAGCGCGGACGCCGCCGGCGGAGGCACCGGAGGCCTGCCCGTCCGCCCGCGCGCCTGATCCCGGCCCCTCCCCGGACTCCGGCACGCCCGCCCCCACGTCCGCCGGCGTACAGCCCCGCCCCTGCGACCCACCGGCAAGGAGAACGAGCAATGGAGCTCAGATTCACCCGGCACGTATGCTTCGGCGGCCTCGCCGCCCTGACCGCCTTCGCACTCACCGCCTGCGGCGACTCCGGATCCTCGTCGGGCACGGGCGGCGGTTCGACAGTGATCGGGGTCGACTACCCGCGCTCCGACACCGACTTCTGGAACTCCTACATCAAGTACACCCCCGAGTTCGCCAAGGAACTCGGGCTGGACCTGAAGACCACCAACTCGCAGAACGACGTCGCCAAACTCACCGCCAACGCACAGACCTTCATCAGCCAGGGCGTCAAGGGCGTCGCGATGGCGCCTCAGGACACCGCGGCCATCGCGCCGACCCTGGCGCAGATGGAAGCCAAGAAGATCCCGGTCGTCACGGTGGACACCAGGCCCGACACCGGCAACGTCTACATGGTGGTCCGCGCCGACAACCGCGCCTACGGCGAGAAGGCCTGCCAGTTCCTCGGCACCAAGCTGAAGGGCGAGGGCAAGGTCGTCATGCTCCAGGGCGACCTCGCCTCGATCAACGGCCGGGACCGCACCGAGGCCTTCAACGAGTGCATGGCGAAGAACTACCCCGGCATCAAGGTCCTCGGTGAGGCCACCAACTGGGACGGGGCGGTCGCGGCGCAGAAGCTCCAGACCGACCTGACCGCGCACCCCGACATCAAGGGTGTCTACATGCAGTCCAGCTTCGCGCTCGCCGGCACCCTGCAGGTGCTCAAGCAGAAGAACCTGCTGGTCGGCCCCGATGACGAGAAGCACGTCTTCATCGTCTCCAACGACGGAATCCCCGAGGAGCTCAAGGACATCGCCGCCGGGAAGATCGATGCCACGGTCTCCCAGCCCGCCGACCTGTACGCCAAGTACGCCCTCTCGTATCTCAAGGCGGCGATCGACGGCAAGACGTTCAAGCCCGGCAAGACCGACCACGACAGCACGATCATCCAGGTCCGCGAGGGTCTGCTGGAGGATCAGCTCTCCGCCCCGCTCGTGACCGCGGACGGCGGCACCTACGGCGGGGTTGCCAGCCTCAAGAGCGACGACCCGTCCCTGTGGGGCAACAACCTCGGCTGACCGGAAGGGCGGTACACACCATGGTCACGGCTCATCCCGTGGTCCAGGCGTCGGGGCTGACGAAGCGGTTCGGCTCCACGGTCGCGCTGCACGACGCCGGGATCACGATCAAGCCCGGGGAGACGCACGCGCTCGTGGGCCGCAACGGGGCGGGCAAGTCCACCCTCGTCTCCGTCCTCACCGGACTTCAGGCACCGGACGAGGGGACGGTGGCCTTCGACGGCGCGCCGGCCCCCCGGCTCGCCGACCGGGATGCCTGGCGCAGGCGGGTGGCCTGCGTCTACCAGAAGTCCACCGTCATCCCCCAGCTCACGGTCGCGGAGAACCTCTTCCTGAACCGGCACGGCCGGGGACGGGGTGGCCTGATCAGCTGGCGCACGGTCCGTGGCCGGGCACGCGAGGTCCTGCAGGCCTGGTCGGTCGACGTGGACGTGCGCACCCCCGCCGGAGAACTGAGCATAGAACAGCGGCAGTTCGTGGAGATCGCCCGCGCGCTGTCGTTCGGCGCACGGTTCATCATCCTGGACGAGCCCACCGCGCAACTGGACGGATCGGCCATCAACCGGCTGTTCGCGCGGATCCGGGACCTCCAGCGCCAGGGCATCACCTTTCTCTTCATCAGCCACCACTTGCAGGAGGTCTACGAGATCTGCGACATGGTCACGGTACTCCGCGACGCCCGGCACATCCTCACCGCCCCCGTGGCGGAGCTGCCCCGGGCCGAACTCGTGGCCGCCATGACGGGCGACAGCGCGGACAGGGGCGGTGAAAGGCGCCGCCGGCCCGCCGGCACCCACTCCCCCGCCGTACTCGCGGTGGAAGGCGCGGCTGTGCGGGGAACGTACCGCGACGTGTCCTTCGAGATCCGGGGCGGGGAGATCGTCGGTCTCGCCGGCGCGGCCGGCAGCGGCCGTACCGAGGTCGCGGAGACGGTCGTCGGACTCCGGGCCGCCGAAACGGGAACGGTCCGGATCGCGGGGGTCCGGCCGCGGCCGGGCAGCGTCCCCGCCGCGCTGGCCGCGGGTGTGGGGTTCGTCCCCCAGGACCGTCACCACCAGGGGCTCGTGCCGGAGATGTCCATCGCGGACAACGGGACCCTGACCATCCCCGAACGGCTCGGCTCAGCGGGCCTCATCGACAACCGCCGCCGCGACGCCTACGCCCGCTCGATGATCGACAAGCTGGAGATCAAGACACCGGGGCCGCAGCTGCCCGTCTCCGGACTCTCGGGAGGCAACCAGCAGAAGGTCGTCATGGCCCGGGCCCTGGCCAACGATCCGAAAGTACTGGTGCTGATCAATCCGACCGCCGGCGTGGACGTGCGGTCCAAGGAGTTCCTCCTCGGCAAGGTCGAGGCGATCGCCGAGTCCGGCACCGGGGTGCTCATCGCCTCCGACGAACTCGACGACCTGCGCACGTGCGACCGGGTCCTGGTGATGTTCCGGGGCCGCGTCGTGGCCGAGAGGGCCGGAGGCTGGCACGACCACGAGCTCGTGGCCGCGATGGAAGGAGTGGACCTCGATGTCTGACAGCGCGGCCGCGGCTGCCGAGAAGAGCCCGGACGGCGGGTCGCCCGACGCCGCGGGCGTGCGGCCGGCCGCGGCGACCGGAAGCGGTCACCGGATCGCTCTCGCACGACTGCGCGACCTGGCGCTCGTTCCCGCGATCATCGCGATGGCGATCGTCGGCCAGTTCGTCAATCCGGTATTCCTCCAGGCGGACAACCTGATCAACGTCCTGCAGACGATGTCCGAGATCGCCCTGCTCGTCCTGGCCCAGACCCTGGTGCTGATCGTCAAGAAGATGGACCTCTCCCTGGAGTCCACGATGGGGATCGCACCCGGGGTCGCTGCCTGGCTCACCGTCCCGGCCGGCGCGACGCACGGAATCGGCCTGCTGCCCGGCGGCTGGTCCGTGCCGGTCACCTTGGCGGTGGGTCTGCTGATCGGCGTGGTCAACGCCCTGTTCATCATCCGGTTCGGCCTCAACGGCTTCATCGTCACGCTCGGCATGCTGATCGTGCTGCGCGGTGTCCTGACCGGCATCTCCGGTGGCCAGACGTTCTTCCAGCTGCCGCCGTCGATGCTCTACCTCGGCACCGCCCAGTGGGCGGGCATGCCCGCCTCGGTGTGGATCTGCCTGCTCCTGTTCGCCACCGGCATCGTGGTGCTCGGCTTCACCAGCTTCGGCCGCTCCTTGTACGCGATCGGCGGCAACGTCGACGCGGCGAAAGCGGCGGGCATCCGTACCGACCGTGTGCTGTGGACCGTCATCGTCACCGCGTGCGTGCTGGCGGCGCTGAGCGGCCTGCTGCTCTCCGGACGCCTGGCCTCGGTGGCCTCCGCCCAGGGCAACGGCTACATCTTCACCGTCTTCGCGGCGGCGGTCATCGGCGGCATCAGCCTCAACGGCGGCAAGGGCACCATGTTCGGAGCCTTCACGGGCATCCTGCTGCTGTTCATGATCCAGAACGTCCTGACCCTCGGCGGCGTTCCCGCGCAGTGGATCGGCGCCCTCAACGGCACGATCATCCTCATCGCCCTGGCGCTGTCCCGCATCACGGGCGGCAGGGCCCAGGAATAGGAACCCTCCGACCGGGCCGAGCCGGGCGACAGCCATCCGCGCGTGCGGACCGAGCGTGCGGACCGCGCCCGCGGTTCCGCGGCGCACTCCTCGGAACCGGCCCGGACACCTGCGACCGAAAGGCATGGCAACCCCGTGGAACGAAGAGACTTTCTCGTCGCCTCCGCGGCCGCTACGGCCGCGCTGACCGCCGGACTGCCGGCCGCCGAGGCGGCCGCGGCGCCGCATCCCGCTCCGGGACCGGAGCCGCACCCCGCCCCCAAGCCGTCTCCCCTTTCCCTGTGGTACGACAAGCCCGCCGCACAATGGCTGGAGGCCCTGCCGCTCGGCAACGGCCGTCTCGGCGCGATGGTGTTCGGTGGCGTGAACACCGAACAACTCCAGCTCAACGAGGACACGCTGTGGGCGGGAGGCCCCTACGAGCCCGCCAACCCCAAGGGCCTGGCCAACCTCGCGGAGATCCGGCGCAGGGTCTTCGCCGGGCAATGGAGCTCCGCCCAGAGCCTGATCGACTCGTCCTTCATGGGCATACCGGTCGGCGAGCTGATGTACCAGACCGTCGGAAACCTGCGCCTCACCGTCGCGGGCACAGGCGACGTCACCGGCTACCGACGGGAACTGGACCTCGACAGGGGCGTCGCGACCGTGACGTACAGCCGCGGCGGGGTCGCGTACCGGCGCGAGGTCTTCGCCAGCCACGCCGATCAGGTGATCGTGGTCCGGCTCACCGCCGGAGGCCGCGGCGGCCTGTCCTTCAGCGCGGCTTTCGACACTCCCCAGCAGGCCGGGACGGACTCCCCCGACCTGCTGACGGCCGCGCTGGAAGGTGTCGGGCAGACCCGCGAGGGAGTCACCGGACAGGTCCGCTTCCGCGCACTGGTCCGGGCCGACGCCCACGGCGGTACCGTGCGCAGCGAGAACGGCACGCTCACGGTGACCGGGGCCGACTCGGCGACCCTGCTGGTGTCCGTCGGCACCGGCTACCTCGACTACACGGATGCCTCGGGCGACCACCGTGCCCGCGCCGAGGGCCCGTTGAACGCCGCTGCCGCCGTCCCGTACGAGGAGCTGCGCGCACGGCACGAACGGGACCACCGCGCGCTCTTCCGCCGCGTCACGCTCGACCTCGGCACCACCGACGCGGCCGGCGTGCCGACCGACCAGCGGGTGGCCGCCTTCGCCGAGACGGAGGACCCGCAACTGATCGCGCTGCACTACCAGTACGGCCGCTACCTGCTCATCGCCTCCTCCCGGCCGGGCACCCAGCCCGCCAACCTGCAGGGCATCTGGAACGACCAGCTCTCTCCGCCCTGGGATTCCAAGTACACAATCAACATCAATACGGAGATGAACTACTGGCCCGCCGCCACCACCAACCTCCTGGAGTGCTGGGAACCGATCTTCGCGCTCCTCGACGACCTGTCCCAGGCCGGGCAGAAGACGGCCCGGGTGCAGTACGGCGCGGACGGCTGGGTGGCGCACCACAACACGGACGCCTGGCGCGGGACCGCGCCCGTCGACGGCGCCTTCTGGGGGATGTGGCCCACCGGCGGCGCCTGGCTGGCGACCTCCGTCTGGGAGCACTACCGCTTCACCGGCGACCGCGACGCCTTGCGCCGTCGCCTGCCCGTGGTCGAGGGAGCGGTGCGCTTCTTCCTCGACTCACTCGTGCTCGACCCCGGCACGGGACACCTCGTCACCTGCCCGTCCGTGTCGCCTGAGAACGCCCACCACAACGGTGTGTCGGCGTGCGCCGGGCCGACCATGGACAACCAGATCCTGCGCGACCTCTTCGACGGCTACCTGGCGGCCTGTGACACTCTCGGTGCCCCGAGCCCCTACATGGAGCGGGTGCGTGCGGCCCGGGACCAGCTGCCTCCCATGAAGATCGGTGCGTTGGGGCAGTTGCAGGAGTGGCAGGAGGACTGGGACGCCGGCGCCCCGGAGCGGCAGCACCGCCATGTCTCCCACCTGTACGGCCTGCACCCCAGCAACCAGATCACCAAGCGCGGTACCCCGGACCTCTTCCAGGCCGCCCTGAAGACACTGGAGATACGCGGCGACGCCGGCACGGGCTGGTCCCTCGCCTGGAAGATCAACTTCTGGGCGCGGGCGGAGGACGGCGCCCGCTCCTACAAACTGCTCAGCGACCTCCTCACGCCCTCCCGCACCGCGCCGAACCTGTTCGACCTCCACCCGCCGTTCCAGATCGACGGCAACTTCGGTGCCACGGCGGGCGTGACCGAATGGCTGCTCCAGTCGCACACGGACGAGGTCCATCTGCTGCCCGCGCTGCCTCCCCAGCTTCCGGACGGACGCGTCAAGGGCCTGCTCGCCCGCGGAGGCCTCACCGTCGATCTCGACTGGCGCGGCGGAGCGCTGTCCCACGCCCGCCTGGCGGCGCGGCACGACGGCACCGTCCGGCTGCGTACCGCCGTTCCGGTCGACGTGGACGCCCCCGGTCACCCGCGCCGGCCCCCTGTGGAACGTCCGGAGGACACCGTCGCGGTGTTCGAGGTCACGGGAGGCCGCGACTACACGATCAAGCCGCGCTGACACCACGGGCCGCCGCAGCCCGCGTCACGGTTACGGCGACTCGGGTACGGGTGTACTGACGGGTCCCTGCCAGGGTGATCGGCAGCCGCACCCACTCGAGTCGCCTTGCCGACCCGACCGGTACGAGGGGCCCCCGGCGCCGATGCGCCGGGGGCCCTTCGAGGTGCACCGCGCCGGCGCGGCCTCCGGCATGCGGCCGGGTGGTGGCCGGAGGTGGCTGACGTGGTGCCGGTGCGGCCTTCTCGACGTAATGATCCGGCGAGGTGACCAAGGGTTGTCCCGTAACTGATCTTTGGCAGCACGAGAGTGGCTGGCCGGGATCGCATCCCAGATCCCCCCTTGGGGGGGGAGGCACCGTCCTTGGTTCACCCCCGGACCGCACGACACAGCAGCGGACAGCGGGGGCCCTCCTCCCGACAACGTGCGGACCCACCCACCCAGGGAGATGAGCGGGACCTCTGTTATCGTGCGCCGATGTCAACGATCAAACAGTTCCAAGTGACCTTCGACTGCGCGGAACCTGCGCGCCTCGCTGCTTTCTGGTGCGAGGTGATGGGGTACGTCGTACCGACGGTCCCGGAGGGCTTTGCCACGTGGGAGGAGTACCACCGCTCGCTGCCGCCTGAGGATGAGATCTACTTCGCGTGCACTGATCCCTCCGGTGTGGGTCCACGCCTGCTCTTCCAGCGAGTTCCCGAAGGCAAGGTCGTCAAGAACCGGGTGCATCTCTGCGTGCGGGCCGGCGCCGGGCTCGTGGGTGACGAGCGCCTGGCCACACTCGAGGGCGAATGCGCACGGCTGATGGCTCTCGGCGCGAAACACGTGCTGACGCAGCGTGCCGATGACGTCAACGAGTCGTGCATCACGATGCAGGACATCGAGGGCAACGAGTTCTGCCTCGCCTGAAACTCCTCCAGGCGGCGAGGTGGGGAGCCGTCTCCCGTGGACCTCTCAGGTCCCCTATGCGGCAGGAGCTGTCCCGTGAGAGCAAGGTTGCGTGGGGGGGCGATGCCGAGCATGGCGTGGTGGACGCCGTCGCCGCGCAGGCGGCAGTCGCGGGAGGATCTTCCATCTTCATGCGGACGGAGCAGTGCTCGACGCGGGCGCGGACCTGCTTGTGCGATTTTGTTGTGGACCTGCTTCCAGTCGGGAAGCCCCTCGCCCGGGCGGCGGTGCGGCATCACCAGGCCGGTGCCCGCGTAGCCGCCGTCGGCGATCGGGGTGGTGTTGCCGACGGAGGCCTTGGCGCCGGACTCGGCCCGGGCCCGGCAGTCGTGCCGGTTGCCCGGCAGCGGTCGGCCAACCGCGACAACCAGGCGGCAGCCGGCGTCGATGACCACCTGGTGGGTGGTGGAGGAGCGGTAGTTCTCGCACTGTTCGGCCACCTTGTGGTCGCGGGTGGACACCAGCGTGCCGTCCACGATGAGCACGGCGTCCTCGGCGAACCGCTGGCGGGGCCAGAACGCCGGGAGCGGTCCTAGATGGTCGATGACCCGGTCGGCCGCGGACTTCGACACCCCGAACAGCGGGGTCAGTTGTCGCATCGTCAGGTTGGTCCGCCCGTACGCGGCGACCAAGAGGACCCGGTCCTCCGGCGACAGCTTCCACGGCCGGCCCCGACCAGGGGCGACACCCTCACGGCGCAGCTGCGCCGCCAACTGGCCAAAGGCACGCGGGCTCAACCCGGTGAACGGGGCTGTCCGGGACGACTCGGACGCCGTGATCACACCAGCCACAGCCAAGATCATCCCACCGCTAGATCACTTACGGGACGGCCCTTAGGCCCAGTGGATCTCGCGTCGCGATGAGTCCTGCGGCGTCCGGCGGTCGTACTGTCGACACCGTGACCGAGGAGGACTTCTGATGCGCAGCGTGACGTATTCGATGGGCGTCTCACTGGACGGCTACGTCGTCGGGCCGGACGGCCGCTTCGACTGGACTCCGGTCGACGAGGAGGTCTTTCGCTTCGCTACCGACGAGGTGCGAGAGGCCGGCGTCCACCTCTTGGGACGACGGCTGTACGAGGCGATGCTCTACTGGGAGACCGTCGACCAGAGTCCATCGCTCGACTTCTCAACGCTCGAGTTCGCCGCGCTCTGGAAGGCGCTCCCCAAGGTGGTGTTCTCCACCACGCTGTCAGCGGTGCAGGGCAATGCCCGCCTGGCCTCCGGCAGCCTGACGGAGGAGATCGGGCGATGGCGAGCCGAGCCGGGGGACGGCACCATCGCGATCGGCGGGGCGACTCTCGCCGCCGAGGCGGCCGCGTCGGGTCTGATCGACGAGTACCGGCCCAGGGTCTACCCGGTACTGGTCGGCGGCGGCATTCCGTTCTTCCCCCAGCACGAGCGCCGGGTGGATCTCGAACCGGTCGAGACCCGCACCTTCAGCTCAGGAGTCGTCCACCTCCGCTACCGCGTGGCGCGTTAGCCGACCGGTCCGCCGACCCGGGGCGAACGGGCTGCCAGTGATGTTCTCTCAGCGAGACGACCTGCGCGAGGCGCTGTGAACCACCATCTGGGGCAGCCCAGTCGGACGGACAACACCCGACCGTCGACGCATCCAAGGCCCCTGGCAGGCCGATGGAGCGGCGCATCAGGGGGTCTCCGGACGACGGCCTGTCGGGTTCCGTACCGTGGCCCCCGGACTCGCCCTCTCAGCGTCCCCGGTCGCCGTTGCCGACGCGCGCGGAGTGGCGCTCGGCGGGCGTGCGAGCCGTCTGCTCAGGCAACCCCGACGCGGGGGCAACGTCCTGCTCGGGACGTGCGGGCGGGGCAGCGGTTCCAGCCCGCATGCGGGCAATGGCGCACGCATTCCGGACTCTGGACCACCGCGTGATCGTCATGCCGCTCGGGCGTTGCCGTCAGCGCGAGCCGCCTGCTCACGTCCTCCGACGCGCGGGCCTGGACCCCGGCATCGGGTCTGACCGACCCCGAGTTCATCGACTGACGCGGGGAGCCAGGGGTCCGGCGTAAACGGGTTTGCCACCGCCGACCCCCGCCGCGGCACACGAGCGACGGGGGCTTCCCTCACTACGGTCGGCCCCGCCCGGAAGGCGCGGAGTTGCCGGCATGCGAGCAGGGCCGCGTCTCCAGGATGCGCCTCACGCCGGCCATGGGCACGCCGGCCGCATGAACGTCGGGGGATCGAGGGCGGTCGTATGTCCCTGCTTGATGGCGCGCACTCCCCCGCAGCGCCAGTTCAGCCTGCATCGACCACACCCGGGAACCCACCTCGGCACAGCCGACCAGCTGATGAACACCCGGCGCCGGGCCGACGGTCAGAACGGCGAGACGTAGTGGCCGCCGACTCGGAGGCGCCTTGCCCTTACGCGCGAGGCCGTCACGGAGGTCGCCTGGGCGTTGGGCTTCTGGCAGTCCCAGCACAGTTCGTGTTGACCTTGACTGTTGATCACGGATCCCCATCCGAGACAGGTGTCGCAGTCGCGGGCGAGGCTGGGGTTGGCACGGGAAGCGGACAGGGGTGCACCGCCGGCTCCTCGATGCGCCATAACCATTCCTCCCTCATTGCCAAGGATTTACATAAATATTCCTTTTGTACGTGATGTACCTCATTGTCGCACATATGATGCCTTGTGCTGGCTTGCTCGTACTCACCCACCCGGAGCATGCAGCCGCGGCGGGCCGCGCGGACGGCCCTTCGAGGGGACCGAGGAGTACAGCGCCGGCTTCCACCAGGTCCACGCGAGCGACGGCGCCCCTATCCGGCACGGCAGGTGTGCGAACGCGAGGCCCGCCCCCTCCCGGCACGACGGTCAGGTGGTGGTGCTCGGCGCGACGGGTTCTGCCTGAAGATGCTGCGCGGAGGCGACGGTGCAGGCGGCGCGCACGAAGGCGGCGACGGCCGGCGAGCGCGCGTCATGGGGCCAGGCGACGGCCAGGGTGGCGTCCGGGAGATCGCTGACCGGGCGGTAGGCGATGCCCGGTCGCGGGTAGCGTCGGGCTACCGAGGCGGGCGCGAAGAACACGATGCTGCCTGTCTCGACAAGACTGAAGATCTCCGACAGGTTCGACGCCGGCCGCGTCGTCCCAGGCTGAGGAGTGTGCTCGACGGGCCGGCCATGGACCGCCGGGGAGCCGTCGGGGAGCTTGCGGTCGGCCAGGTCGTCCAGGCACAGCCGGGCCCGGGCGGCCAACGGATCGGCGGCGGCCAGGGCGACCAGCACCGGCTCCGTCAGCAGCGGCTCGCTGTCCAGGCCGCGGCTGTCGAAGGGGCACAGGACGAGTCCCACGTCGGCGAGGCCGTCGCGCAGTGCCTGCGGCTGCTCTCCGAATCCTCCGAGGACCAGTTCGGGCGGCAGGGACGCCTCGTCGGCGCCGTAGGTGCCCAGGATCTGCGGCAGCAAGCCGCCGTCGACGTCGGCCTTGAGCGCGACCCGCAGCCGCGGCGACCCACTGCCTGCCTGCCGGGCCCGGTGGGCGGCGGCGGTGACCGCCTCCAGAGCGGTGCGGGCATCGCGCAGCAGGACCTCTCCGGCT
Organism: Streptomyces sp. NPDC088354; assembly: GCF_044753585.1. Taxonomy (NCBI): domain Bacteria; kingdom Bacillati; phylum Actinomycetota; class Actinomycetes; order Kitasatosporales; family Streptomycetaceae; genus Streptomyces; species Streptomyces sp. NPDC088354. Next base: position 72,569 of record NZ_JBIVNJ010000037.1, read on the forward strand.
GCGGTGAGATTCACCTGCCGGGTGGTCCGTTCGAACAGTGCCACACCGAGCTGCCGCTCGATGTCCCGGATGGTTCGGGACAGCGGGGGCTGCGCCATGCCCAACCTGGCGGCGGCACGTCCGAAGTGCAGCTCCTCCGCGACCGCGACGAAGTATCGCAGCTGCCGCACCTCGAGGTCACTCATATCTCCAGGGTATCAATGGCGTCCAGATCGGTCCTTCACCCGCACCCTCGCGCCGGGTTGACTCGGAGGCGATCGGCAAGGCCCCCGGGCTTCCGTCGCCGACCGCCTACCACGGAGGAATTCATGATCGTCATCACCACACCGACCGGCGCCATCGGCCGACAGGTCGTGGACCGCGTCCTGGACAGCGGCGAGGCGGTCCGTGTGATCGTCCGCGACCCCTCCCGGCTGTCGGCGCACGTGCGCGCACAGGCCGAGGTGGTGCAGGGCTCCCACGGCGACGCCGCCACGATCACGAAGGCGCTCGACGGCGCCGACCGGCTGTTCTGGCTCGTGCCCCCGGCCGGGTTCCGCGATGCCGACAACGCCAGGCGCTACTACCTGGAGTTCACCCGGTCCGCCTGCCAGGAAGCCGCGAGCCGGGGCGTGCGGGTGGTGGGCGTCACCTCCCTGGGCCGCGGCTACCAGGGCGAGAGCGGGCTTCTGTCTGCCGCGCTGGCCATGGACGAGCTGATCGAAGCCAGCGGCGTTCCCTACCGGGCGCTGGCCCTGCCGTTCTTCATGGAGAACCTGCTCCACCAGGCTTCGGCGATCCGGGAACAAGGGGCGTTCTCCATGGCGAACGCCGCAGACCGGCCGCTGCCGACCATCGCCACCCGGGACGCCGCCGCCGCGGCGGCGGCGCTCCTCCTCGACACCTCCTGGAGCGGGCAGGTCCGCGTTCCCTTGGCCGGTCCCGACCATCTGACCCCCGACGCCATGGCGGAGGTCATCTCCGAGACCCTGGGCCGCACCGTCCGCTATCGCCAGGTCCCGCTCGCGGACTTCCAGGGCGCGATGCTGCGGCGCGGCGCGAGCTCGGCACTGGCGCAGGACATGGCGGACATGGTCGAGGCGCAGAACAACGGGATCTACGACGCCGAACCCCGCGACCCGGGCTCCGCCACCGCCACCGGTTTCCGCCAGTGGTGCCAGGACAACCTCAAGCCGGCCGCCCGGTCCTGACATGACGCCGATCGGCGTTCGGCCCAGCGCAGGAACGCACTGGCCCGTACGGCGACGGCGGCGGTCTGTGCGCGTGCCGCCTCGGTCGCCCGCTCCGGCCGCGTCCTCCACATCGACAGCAGGGCCGGGGCAACTGCCGTCGTATCTCGCCGTCTCGTGAACACATCCACTCGTTCGCTGACAATCCGCACACCTGGAGGCTTCCGGCTCCCCCAGGCAACCATGAGCCGGGAGCCCTGCGCCAGAGCCGAGCGGGTGTTCTGGATCGTCGACAACGGCTCTTCCTGCCGCGGTCAGAAGGCCGCCGACCGATGGTCGGCGGCCTTTCCGGGAACAGGTGGAGGTCGACTTCTCCGTCGTGCAACGCAAGGTCGTCTCGCCCGACGACTTCACCGAACTGACCAAGGTCGGGGACCGGCTTCGAGCCGACCTGGACGATCAGCCGGACAGGCTCGACCGGCGTACCGCCGATCACCAGGAAGAATCCCCGCCCGTGTCGAGCATGGCTGCCACCTTGCCGAGCACCCCGATTCAGCGTGCCGGCAACGACGGGGCAGTCGCCATGGCACAGACGACTCCAGGCTTCGGCGCAGGAATGGGGCTGCGAGGTGTGCGCCGGGTCTCCTGCCCTCCTCGTCGTCGGCGGCGGCGGTGAGCTGCGCGGCGAGTCCGGTGAGCCCTCGTGCCAGAGCACGCAGTTCACTCGCCGGCATGTGGTCGATGACCTGACAGAGCATGGCCTCGCGCTGCTCGCGGATGCCCTGGAGGTGTTTCTTTCCGGCGGGGCTGAGCCGGAGGGTGATTTCGCGGCCGCTCTCCGGAGAGGGGAGGCGTTCGAGGAAGCCGATGGCCTGGAGGCGGTCGCACATGCGGCTGACGTTCGGCGGTGAGGAGGCCAGCAGGTGGCAGACGGTGCGCATCCTTATGCCGTCCTGCCGGTCGACGACATACATCAGCCGCAGCTGTGAGGTGGAAGCGGGCGCGGTGGAGACCCTTGAGCGCTCCCACATGACGTCGAGGAGCTCGGTAAGGCTGCTGACGGTCTGGGCGGCCTCACGGCAGATCCTGCTCGGGGCGGCTTCGGATGCGGGCATGACTCCCCGTCGTTGTGTGCTCTGCCCGACGGCTGGCCGGGCAGTGGCTCAAGTGATGCCGTCCGGTCCGGTGAAGCGGGCCGCTTGTGTTCTCCCCTTGGCGATCGAGGGTTCTGCCACGTGCTGCTGCGAGGTCGTGGCGCGGGTGGGGGTCGTCGCCGTGAGGTGTGCGAGCGTACCGGTGATGTCGAGGAGCCGGTCCAGCTTCGCGGACCGGTCGTCCAGGTGCAGACGCGTCCCGGCCGCGGTGGTGCGGCGGCTGATCATCAGCAGGACGGACAGCCCCATGGCGTCGACGGTGCCGATCCCCGCGCAGTGCAGGTGCAGGTCTTTCAGATTCGGCCGGGCATCGAGTTGGGCGGTGACCTCGTCCGAGAGCAGTTCGGCGTTGTCGCGGTCGAGGTCCCCGGTGATCTCTATGCGGACCGTGTCCTCGGTGCCGGCCGTGACCAGTTGGAGTGCGGGGCGCTGTGTGGTCATGCGGGTGTTCCGGCGGCGGTGGAGTGGCCGGTCGTGAGGGCGTCGACTCCGCGCTGGAGGGTACGGGTGGCCCGGGGGAAGTCCTTGAGCTCACGCGCGAAGAGGTTCAGGGCCGGCGGCAGGGACAGCGCGGGCACACCTCGCGCCTGGAGGATCCTGGCGGTCCAGGTGATGAACCCGGTGAAGATGTCCACGTCACCGAGGTACAGGGCGGTGGCGAGGAACTCCGCGATGTGCGCGAGGTCTTCTGCCGTGCGCTCCCGCTGCAGGTCGTCGTAGGTGCGCATGGCGGGGAACGCGTCTTCCAGGGCGAGGAAGACGGTCCGTACCAGGGAGTCGCTGCTGCGGGCCACCATCGTGTATTCGTGGTCGGCCAGATGCGGCAGATCGTCCATCTGCTGGTGGTCGACCTGCGGCCGCGGCAGCGGCCCCTCGGCGAGCCGGTCGGCGGCGGTACGAGCATCGGGAGCCCACGCATCGGCGCCCAGCAACTGCGCGTACCGGCCGTCCGGTCCGAACGCGGCGCCGCCGACCAGGACGGGTACTCCGATCGCCTGGCACGCGGTGATCGCCGCATGCGCGGTGGGAAGCCGTGTGGCGATCGAGCTGGACAGGGCGACCGCGTCGGCCTGCGTGGTGTGCAGGTGGGAGATCAGATGCGGTGCGGGGACCTGCGCTCCGAGGTAGTCGACGTGCCAGCCGCGCAACTTCAGCACCTCGGCCACCAACCGGGCGGGCAGAGCGTGCCATTCACCGTCCACGCACGCCACCGTGATCCGGCTCCGGTCGGGAGTCCTCCGGGCGGCGGGGTGCAGGGCGAGCGCGGCGACGGCGCGTTCGTTGATGGACGTCGCGGCGTGCTCCTGCGCGACGCTGATGCGGTTCGCCGCCCATTCCTCACCGACTTTGCCCTGGACCACCGCGATCACGTCCAAGAGCACGGACTCCGGGTCGATGCCGTCGTCGAGGGCACGCAGGACGATCTCGGTGGCGGAGTACTCGTCCCTGGCCGCCACGGACGTCCACAACCGCTCGGACAGCTCACGCAGGCGGGCGCTGTCCGAGACGCGAGGCGGGGTGCTCGTGCTCATGCGGTGAACCTGCCCCGGGTGTGGCCGTTCACCGCGCTCAGGTGATGGGTGCGGGGGGCGGAGATGGCGACGACGGCCATGTCGTCGTGACGGCGGTTGCCAAGCCACTGGGAGGCGAGCATCTGGACGTGCTCCACGATGCCCTCGGACGGCATTCCGGCGCATCCGGCGAGGGCGCGCTTGAGTCGTTCTTCACCGAAGAGGGCGTCGCCCATCGGGCCCCCCTCGGCTTCGGTGATTCCATCGGTGTACAGGATGCAGGCCTCCCCGGGGGCGAGCGTGACGGTCGTGGTGCGCGCGGGCACGTCCGGCAGGGCCCCGACCAGGGTGCCGCGGGTGTCGGCTTCCTCGACGGTGCAGTTCGCGCGGATGATCAGCGGATTCGGGTGGCCGGCGCTGGTCAGCCGCACGTGCACATCGCTGCCCTTGCGGACGGCGGAAGCCAGGACCAGGGTCGCGAACCGGGCGTGGTGGGAGGTCAGCAGTGCTGTGTTGAGCAAGGTGAGCATCCGCTGATGGTCGTCCGCCAGGGGCAGCAGCGCATGCAGGGTGCTGCGGATCTTGCCCGTGAGGACTGCGGCCTCCAGACCCTTCCCGCACACGTCGCCCAAAGTCACCAGCGACGGCTCGCCCTCCACGGAGGCGGGGTAGACGTCGTAGAAATCCCCGCCGATCCGCTCGTGGTCCGCCGATGGGCGGTAACTGCCGGCGAAGTCCACTCCGGCGATCTGGTGCAGTGTCGGAGGCAGCAGCTCCCGCATGAGTGTCTCGGTGATGGCCGCCTGCTCCGCGTACAGGCGGGCGGCCGACATCGCCGCCCCGGAACGTGCGGCGAAAAGGCGGGCGAAGACTTCCTCCTCTTCGGTGAAGGCGGCGCTGCCCTTCTTGCGCAGCAGGACCAGTGCACCGGCCGGGACGCCGTGCCCGGGCAGCGGAGTGATCACTAGGGCGTGTATCGGAAGTGGATCTCGAGGTGGGATGATCTTGCCCCGTCGCACGTGGAGATCTGACGGATACACAGTGGGCCCGCTTGGAGCG